>JAGRED010000192.1 GCA_020446725.1 Parvularculaceae bacterium
CTCGTCAAGGCGCCGCCCGCTGAATCGTAACGCGCGACGCTGAGCGCGCCGTCCTCCGCATCCGGCAGTTCGGAAAACCAGAGATGGCCGCCGGCGCTGTCCGATTGCAGCGTGCGGCCGATCTTCTCGCGGACGAGCGAAGCTTCGTCGCTTGCGACATCGACGCGGTAAAGGCTTCCGGGGTCCGAGCGGTAATAGACGCCGAGCGCCGCGCCGCCGTCGAGCCAGGCGTAATAGCCGAGCGGGGCGAAATCGACGACAGCCGCGCCGGCGTCATCGCCATCAAGCGCGCGACGGTGAACCCGCGTCACATCGCCTTCCGGATTTTCCTGGATATAGGAAAGCCCGCCCATCGGCGCTTCTTTCGGCGAATATTCGCTCATCTCGCTTGACGTGAAGACAGGCTGACTTGCGCCGCGTGCGATATCGAAAAGGCGAATGTCCGTCTTTCCGCTTTCGCCTTCCGCGACGTAAAAGAAGGCGGCTTCGCCGGCGAGGAAATAGGGCTGGTTGTCATAACCCTTGCGATCCGTCGCATTGTCGAGCGCGCTGATCGAAGGCGCGCCGTCTGCAAAGGCGATCGACCCGACGAATATTTCCGTATCTGGATTGTCCGGCGCCGCGACAACGGGCGCGTGCGTTTCAGGTCCGGCGGCGCAGCCGACGACGAGAAAGAAGACGGCGAAAAACCTCATAGTGTCGGCTCCCTTGGCGAGCTGTGACCATGCCGAGAATGTCCGCAGATTGGAAGTCTGGAGAACGTGCATTGCCCGATACGGTTCGCCGTCTATGATCTCCGGAGGCGGGAGGCGCGCTTGCTGCGCAATCTTTTTGTCTATTGGAAGCGTTCTGCATGACCCAACCCGATCCATCCAGATTTTTCGACCAGAAGATTGCGGACAATTATGACGTCCAGGCCGATAACCTCAAAGCCATCGGCGATAATTTGCATCTGTTGATCGGCCTCGTGCTTCAGGATTTGCCTGATGATGCGCGCATTTTATGCGTCGGCGCCGGCACGGGTACGGAAATCGTCCATCTGGCGGCGCTTCATCCCAATTGGCGATTTGTTGCGCTTGAGCCGTCGCCCGAGATGCTGGCGAAATGCCGGGAGAAAATGGAAAAGCACGGATTCGACGAGCGTTGCCGCCATGTGAACGGCTTTCTAAAAGATATCGCGCCGGGTGAATCGTTTGACGCGGTTTTGTGCCTGCTGGTGACGCAATTCATGCTGGATCCGGAAGAACGGCAGGCGATGTTCGACGGCATGGCGAGACGTCTGCGCGCCGGCGGGTATCTCATCAATGCGGAAATCAGTTATGATGTGCGATCCGCCGCATTTGACGCCATGGCGCAGAAGTGGGGCGCCATGCGAAAAAAATCAGGCGCGACCAAAGACGATACCGCGCAAATTATCGCGATGATGCTGAAACATGTCGCTGTCGCGCCGCCGGCCGCGATCGAAGCCATGCTCAAAAAAAGCGGCTTCGCCATGCCGATCCTGTTCTTCCAGTCCCTGTTCATTCACGCGTGGTATTCGCAAAAATAGCAAGGGACTTTCGTGAGCCGCAAATTTCGTGAGCCGCAAATAATGTCGCGGCGGCGCCAGCCGATGATAACCGATAACAGGGGGGGCTGACCAAAACTGGTGGAGCTGAGCGGAATCGAACCGCTGACCTCCTCATTGCGAACGAGGCGCTCTCCCAACTGAGCTACAGCCCCATGCGGCCTTTTGGGCCCCAGGATTTGGGAAGCGCTGATCTAGGCGCGCGCTTGCGCGCTGTCAATTCCGGGCGGATGGTGGGCGGACAAGAGGAGGCCGCCATGATCGAATTCGCCGCTGCGCTGTTTCTCGGCGCGTCAAAAGCCGAGATTCCCGCGGAAAAGTGGAACTGCCGCAATCAGGTCGAAGTCTGGTGCGCCGCTGACGGCTGCGCGGCGACGCCGCCGGATGAATCGACGCCGATGGATATCTGGGCGTCAGCGGGCGAGGCGGGGACGGGGACGATTTCGGCCTGCGCCTATACCGGCTGCTGGGAGGGCGCGGCGGCGACCTCCGCCGCGGTGGGGCGGCTGCTCTGGATCGGTGACGACCTGCCGTTCAAATCGGTGATCGAGGGGGCGACGAGCGACGTGACGCTGCTGATCCTCGCCGAAGACGGCGTCGGTTTCATCCGCGTCGGCGGGATTGCGACCCCGCTTCTGTGCGCCAGGCGGCTTCCGTATGACGGCGAGGAATAGCCGCTTTGGTTGCGAAACCGGGCGACGCGCCATAGATGCGAGGCTGACCCGTCGCCGGAAGGACGCGCGCCATGCTTGTGATTTCATATATCTTCAACGCCGCGATCCAGCTTTACATCCTGATCGTGTTTGTCACGGTGATCCTGAGCTGGCTCATCGGCTTTAACGTCATCAACCGGCATAATGCGTTTGTCGACGCGGTCTGGCGGACTTGCGTCAATCTGACGGAACCGGCGTTGCGGCCGATCCGGAACATTCTGCCCAATCTCGGCGGCCTCGATATCTCGCCGGTCGTTCTCCTGATCGGGCTCAATGCGCTGCAGATCGGCGTCAACGCCTATATTCTGAGGCCGCTCGGCGGCTGATCTTGGCCGCCGGGGCGTTCCTTCTGCGCGTTCGCGTCAGTCCCGGCGCGTCGCGCGAATCGGTCGGCGGCAGATGGGCCGGGCCGGGGGGCGATGATCGCCTCATCGTCCGCGTGACGGCGCCGCCGGAAAAGGGAAAAGCCAACAAGGCGGCCGCAGCGGCGATCGCGAAGGCGTTCGGCTTGCCGAAAACGGCTGTCAGGGTTACCGCAGGCGAAACGGATCGGCTGAAGACCTTTGCGCTCGACGGCGATCCTGAAATGCTCGCCGGGCGCTGCGCCGCCCTCATGGAAGAGTGATCCAGTGACGGCAGAGATTATCGACGGGAAAGCGGTCGCCGCCGGGTTGCGGGAAAAAATCGCCGGCGCGGTCGCCGCGTTGCAAGAGGCGAATTCGCTGACGCCGGGCCTCGCCGTCGTTCTCGTCGGCGACGATCCGGCGAGCCACGTCTATGTGCGCAACAAGGGGATTGCGACGAAGAAGGCCGGCATGCGGTCGATCGAACATCGACTGCCCGCGGACGCGCGCGAAGAAGACGTCGTTGCGCTTGTCCGCCGTCTCAACGCGGATGACGCCGTTGACGGCATCCTCGTTCAGATGCCGCTTCCGGGCCAGATCGATGCGCATCGCGTCATCAACGAAATCGACCCCGACAAGGACGTTGACGGGCTCACCGAAACGAACGCCGGACGGCTCCTGCTCGGCAAGAAGGGGCTTGAGCCCTGTACGCCGCAAGGGTCGGTCATCCTTATCAAGCCGGTTGAGAAAAAACTGTCCGGGTTGAACGCCGTCGTCGTCGGCCGCTCGATCCTTGTCGGCAAGCCGCTCTCGCTGTTGCTGCTCGGAGAAAACTGCACCGTGACGATGGCGCATTCGCGCACGAAGGATCTCGCCGACGTCTGCCGTTCGGCGGATATTCTTTGCGCCGCCGTCGGCAAGGCCGAACTTGTCCGCGGCGACTGGGTGCGCGAAGGCGCGATCGTCATCGATGTCGGGATCAATCGCGTCGGCGACAGGTTGATCGGCGACGTCGAATACGCCGCCGCTGCGCAGCGCGCCCGGGCGATCACGCCGGTGCCGGGGGGCGTCGGGCCGATGACCATCGCCTGCCTTCTCAAGAACACTGTGCTCGCCGCCGCGCGTCGGCGCGGTCTTTCCGATCCGGAGATATGATTGGCAAAGATCGCCGTCATCCTTCCCTGTCTCAATGAGGAAGCGGCGATCGGCGCGGTTGTCGCCGCCTTCAGGAAGGCGCTGCCGGATGCGGCGATCTATGTCTATGACAACGCATCGACCGACGATACGGCCGGCGTTGCGACGCGCGCCGGCGCCGTGGTTCGCCGCGAGCCGCGGCCCGGCAAGGGCAATGCGGTGACGCGCGCCTTCGCCGACATCGACGCCGATATCTACGTTCTCGCCGACGGCGACGGCACCTATGACGCGGCGAATGCGCCGCGCATGATCGACCTGATGCGACGCGAAACGCTCGACATGGTGATCGGCGTCAGGGCGCATTCATCGGCGGCGGCGTACAGACCGGGCCATGTTTTCGGCAACCGCTTGTTCAGCGCGATTTTCCGCTCGCTCTTTCGCACCGACTATACGGACATCTTGAGCGGCTATCGGGTTCTATCGCGGCGGTTCGTCAAAAGCTTTCCCTCGCGCGCCGGCGGGTTCGAGATTGAAATCGAAATGACGGCGCACGCAGCCCTTCTGCGCATTCCGGTTGCGGAAGTCGAAACGCAATACGGCCCTCGCGCTAACGGGGCTGAAAGCAAGCTCAATACGATGCGCGACGGCGCGAAAATTCTTGCGCGCATGTTCCGTTTCCTGCGTCTTCACCGGCCGCGATTCGTTTACGGTCTTCTCGGCATTATGGGCGTCGGGGTCGCGGCGATCCTGTTCATTCCGGTCCTGATCGAGTTCTTGCGAACCGGGCTCGTTCCGCGCTTTCCAACCCTCATCGTTTCCGTCGCGATCGGCCTTGGCGGTTTCGCCGCTTTCGCCGTCGGCGCCGTGCTCGATGCGCAGGCCCAGCATTTCGCTGAAACGAAGCGGCTCGCTTATCTGCGCCTGCCGCCGCCGGGAAAAGACGCGTGACGATCCTCGCGCGCAAAGCGTTGTTCGCGCTGGCGATTGCGCCCTTGCTGACGGCGCTCTTCCTCGCCGGCGTCCTCGCCGCCTTCGCCGTGCCGGACGCGCCGGTTCTTCGCAATCTTCAGGACCGTCCGGAAGTTCTTTTCGCGCGGCGCGCGGACAATGGACGCGTTATCGACGCCGACACCGAGTGCATCGGCATGACCGTCGGCCTCGATCTTTCGGGCGTCGACGAACCGCTTCTCCATCGCGCGGTCAATGCGCAAAGCCTTTACGGCTGCCAGCCGCTTGAAGATTTTTTCAACGGGTCGAAAGAGGAACAGGTTCTCGATTACTTCCGCTACTGGCATGGTTATGCTTTGATCTCGCGGCCCATTCTCGCGCTCATGCCGTATAACGACCTGCGAGGGTTTCTCCTTACGGTTTCAATCGGTCTCTTCGTCTGGCTTCTCTGGCGCATCGGCGCGGATTTCAGCCCGTCGACCGCGCTCGCTTTCGCGATGCCTTTTGTCGTCATCAATGCAATGGGGTTGATGGTCGTGGCGACAAAAGCGACGACGTGGATGCTTGCCGTCGGCGCAGCGCTTTATCTGAGCCGACGACGTTCGGCGGAGACGCCGTTTCTCGCCTTTTTCATCGTGGGCGCCATGACCGCCTATTTCGATTTCTTCACGGGTCCGGCTTTCATCCTCTGCTTTTCCGCTCTCGTCTTTGCGCTTTACGAATTGCGCAGCGGCCGACAGCCGACATGGCGCGACTTTATGCTGCTTGGCGTTTTCTGGGGCGTCGGCTGGGCGGGGTTCATCCTGATCAAGATCGCGGTCGCTGCGCTTGTTCTCGACGCCGGCGTCTGGCGCGATTTTATCGATGCGGCGCTGTTCCGCGTGCGCGGCGAGACGGAAGATGTCGATAGTTTCGTTCCAGGCGCCGCGCTTTACGAAAACATCGCGGCGTTGAAAACGTTCTGGGCGCCGGTCGCGATCATCGCTTTCATCATCCTTCCCTTCGCCACGAACGCGCGGCGCGGGCGCTGGCGGCGTCTTGTCGGGGAGCGCAGCGTTCTTCTCGGCGTCGCCGCGGCGCCGTTGCTGTGGATGGAAGTCTTCACCAACCACACCCAGATCCATGCCGCTTTCACGCAAATAAACTACGCGCCGGCCTTTATTCTTTCTGCGCTGATCCTCGCCGCGTCGCCGGCGCTTTTCCGCCGTCCTTGATCGGGCCCGCTCGCGTCCCCATCTGTCAGGGACGAAAGGGCGTGATCATGACCCACAAACGACTGAAAACCGCGTTTTTAGCCGCGGCGTCCCTGACCGCAGCCGCCGTTGCGACGGCGCCGGCCGTCGCTGCGCCGATCGAGCCGGTTGCGATCGTACACGCCGTCGCCGCCGCGGATCATGACGCTGAACGCACGGCCCCGGCCGTCACCCTCAAACGCGTCGGTTTCGGCGCGGCGGCGCTCGCGGCTCTGATGGGCCTCGTGCGGCTGGTCGGCGTCCGCCGTCTCAAGGCCGCCGCAACCGCGACCGCGCAGGCGACGATGCAGGCGACAGGACGGGCCGTTTCCGCGGGCGCAGCCGCCGCGAAGGAGGTTGCGCGCGCCGTTTCGTCTCCTTTCCGCTTCCTCCTGCTGGTCGCCGGCGTCGGTATTTTCGCGCTAACGGGCGTCGGCCTTTATGATGTCGAGTGGGCGGGCGGATTGGTCGTCGGCGCTGCGCTCGCCGCGTTAGCGATGATCGGCGCCCAAAGGACCCGAAAAGCCTTTGCTTTCAGCCGGTCCCGCTCTCGCGTTAACAACTGATTAACCAATAAAATCAACGAGTTAAATAACGGAAAGGCGCCTGACGCCTCATTTCCGCCCCATTGGGGCGCCATAGTCCTCCATAGCTTCATTGAGCCTCTTTGACGCTTCCTGCACCCAGAAGCCGCCCGGTCTTTCGCCCCCGCACCCCTAGAGACCGGGCGGTTTTCATTTCCGCCCTGTGATCGACCTTTCCTGTGATCGACCTTTCACGTGATTGATTTTTCACTGGCCCGGCGGCGTTTTTGTTGCGCAATTCCGGCGCATCAAGATAGGCAGGATCAATGCCCTCCGTCCGCATCGCGCCCTCAATTCTTTCCGCAGATTTCGCTCGCCTCGGCGAGGAGATTGCGGCCGTAGCGGCCGCCGGGGCGGACTTCATCCATGTCGATGTCATGGACGGGCATTTCGTGCCGAATTTGACCATCGGCCCGCTTGTCGTCAGCGCGATCCGCAAGGCGACGACGCTTCCCTTCGACGTTCATCTGATGATCTCGCCGGTCGATCTCTATATCGACGATTTCGCCAGGGCGGGCGCCGATATTCTGACCGTGCATCCCGAAGCCGGCCCGCATCTTCATCGCACGCTGCAAAGCATTCGCGCGGCCGGGATGAAGCCGGGCGTCGCGCTCAATCCGGCGACGCCTGCAGCTGTCGTTGAACCGGTGATCGGGGATGTCGATCTCATCCTCGTCATGAGCGTCAATCCCGGCTTTGGCGGCCAGTCTTTCATCCGATCGCAGCTCAAGAAAATTGAGACGATCCGTAAGCTGATCGACGCCTCCGGCCGTGAGATCATGCTTGAAGTCGACGGCGGCGTGAACGAACAGACCGCGAAGGACGTCATCGCGGCGGGCGCTGACGTGCTTGTCGCGGGATCGGCGGTCTTTCGGGGCGATGCGAAAGCCTATGCGGCGAACATCGCCGCGTTGAGGGGCGTGTAGAACAGTGGCGTCAAGCTCGCGCAGAAAACCGGATAACGAGATTGCATCGGGCATCGCGCGCCGTTTTCAGCGCGCCTGGGGCGAAAGTCCCTTCTATCAGTCCCAACTGAAAGGCCCCGCGCCGGACCGCCTGGCGCTGAAGCCCGTCGATCCCTACGGCGCCGATAAAACGCTCGGCGAAGCGGTCATCGCGGGCCGCCTGTCGATCGGCGCGCAATCGGTCGACTGCGAAGGCGAGATCGAACGGCTCTGGACGCTCGCCGGACGCGAAGGGCCGCTCTATGATTTTCTTCATCGTTTCGTCTGGCTGCGCCATCTTGCGGCGCTCGGCCAGCGCGGTCGCGAACCGGCGCTTCGCCTCGCCGAATCCTGGCTCGCGGAACATGAAAAATGGTCGCCCGAAAGCTGGGAGCCGTATACGACCGGTGAAAGGCTCATCCATCTTTGCTGTCACGGACAGGTCGTCATCGCCCGCGGCGATGCGCTCTGGCGAAGCCGCATCCTGACGTCGATGGCGCGCCAGACGCGCCACCTGGCGCGCGCCGGCCATCGCGCCGGCGCCGCGCATGAACGGCTGATGACGGCGATGGCGCTCACTGTCGCCGCGCTTGCGCTTCCCGGCTGTGAGAACGAAGCGGAAAAAGGCGTTGAGCTGCTCCGGCGCGAGCTGCGGCTTCAGATCCGCCCCGACGGCGGCCATATCAGCCGCAATCCCTCGCGCCAGCTTGAGATCGTCGTCCGCCTGCAGATGGTTTTGAAGGCGCTTGAAGCGCGCCGCCTGCCGACGCCGGGATTTCTGCGTCACATGATCGGCCGCGCCGCGGCGCATGTGCAGCTGTTCCGCTGCGGCGACGGTCGCCTCGCCGTGTTCAACGGCGGCTATGAAGATGACGGCGCGGCGCTTTCCTCGGCGCTTACGGCGGTCGATGAAGCGGTCGAGCCGACCGGCTTCGCCCGGCATTCCGGGTTCCAGCGCCTTGAGGCGGCGCGCAGCGTGCTGATCGCCGATATCGGCGCGGCGCGCGGCGGGGCGACCGCGACCGGCGGCTTTCAGAGCAGCGCCTCGTTTCATTTTTCCTCCGCGCGCGCGCGCCTTGTCGTCAATTGCGGGTCCGGCGCGCAATTGCCGGGTGAATGGTCCGCGGCGCTGCGCCAGGCGGCGGCGCATTCAACCCTGTCAGTCGAACCGCGAGAGGCTGGCGCCGCGCTCAATCGCAACGCCATAATCACCCATCGTCGCGCCGAGGACGTTCGCGGGCACCTGCTTGAAATCGAGCGCAGTTTCGGCGTTGACGCCGATGCGACGAAACATGTCCGGCGGCTCTACCTCGCGGCGC
>JAGRED010000193.1 GCA_020446725.1 Parvularculaceae bacterium
CGTAAGGATATCTTGCGCCTCACGCGCCGGCCCCGCGCCGATCGATAGAACGCCGACCGGCTCGTCGGCAGGCGTGTTTGCGGTTTCGGCGACGACGAGTTCGGCGAGGCGGCGCATGCGCGTTCGAACCGGCTCGGCGCCAACAAGGCTCAATAGGTGGAGAAATTTCGATTTGACGTCGTCCCCGACCGGATCGCCGTCATAGATGTAATTCATGATCCGGAAATCGCCGGGATAGCCCATCGGCTTGAAATAGGTTCGCCGCCACCCCTCGCCGCCAAGCAGCATGCGGGTCAGCACACGCTCCGTATACGTCTTGATCGCCATGCGTTCGCTCTTGACGCGCTGGCTCGGAATAACGAGATCATTTCCTTTCGTAACGATATCGCGCCAGCCCGGCGCCGCGCTGTCGCAAAGCGCGCGCGCAAAGGCGTCGCTTTCGGCAGTGGACATAGTCGCCTCGATCGGTGCGATCGTCCGCTCAATGCGATCGAGATAATCGGCGACGAAATTGATAACATCCGCGCAAAACGCCTTGTATTCCGGCGTGACGCTGGCAGCGGTGCGCGGCGCCTGGCTCGCGAGCGCCGAAGCGTTGCGCTTTTTGAGTTCGGTGATGTCGAACTGAGCGTCTTCAAGAGCGAAGCCGGAAAAGATTTTGCCGCCGCGAAATTCGATACGCGCGACGCGTGCGGCGCCGAGGAAGAGTTCCCTGCCGCCCTGCACCAGCCTCAAAACGCCGATCCGGTTGATTTCGGAAAGCGCCGAATCTTCTTCCGCGGCAGGTGCGGCGGCGCCGGAACCTGACCCGCTGATATTTTTCAGCTCAAAAAGACGGTCATCAAAATAGAGCGCGGGCGGCGCATCGCTAAAGAGCTCCGCAGCGTCGTAGCGACGCCGCCGGAACTGCTGCGCGCGACCGACCGCGCCAGCAAGCTCTTCGTAAGATTTGACCATTACGCACCTGCACCTCAACCGCGAGCGTTCGGAAAGCCGCCGATAGCCCGCCCCGCGTGTCAATTATTCTTAATAAATCGTTAATTTCAACAGGTTTTTGCCGATCGGGCCGTTTAGTTGTCCTTTGTGCGTTTATCCCCTATCGCGGGTGAACGAGCGTACCTAGGATCAACCGTTCCTTCCTGATCGACGAAAGCCGGCTGAAGGCGGAGATACAACGATGCCCATCCACTCGCGTCATGCCGCCGCAGCAGCCGGAGCCATTGCGGTTTGCTCCCTTAATTCCACCGCCTCCGCCGGGGGTTACGGGCTTGAGCAGCACAGCGCGCGCGCGCTCGGCGCAGCTTTCGCCGGCGCACAGGCCCGCGCGGGCGACCCGGGCCTTGCGATCTATAATCCCGCAGCGATCGCCGGCGTGAAAGGACTTGATCTCAGCGTTAATGCGACCGGCGTCTGGTCACGATCGTCTTATGAGAACGCCGCAGGCGTCCTCCTCGGCGCTGTCCCGATCGCCGGCCGATCCGATGATAGGAATATCGGCGCAAATGCGGTGATCCCCGCCCTTGCCATCGCATCGCCGCTCACCGACCGCATCACGTTCGGGCTCACGGTTCATTCCCCGTTCGGCTTGAAAACCAGTTACGCGCCGGATTCGGCCGTCCGCTATCAGGCGCAACTTTCCGAGGCGAAAACGATCGCCGCGATGCCGACGCTGGCGATCGACCTAACCGACAATTTCACGATCGCGGGCGGACTACGTGTTCAATATATCGACTTGTCCGTCACGGCGACCATCGACGCCGGCGGCGCAGCGGCGGCCAGCATGGTCCCGGGCTTCATACCAGGATCGAGCGATTTGCCGGCCGAGTTTGACGGCGATGACGTCGAAATCGGATTCGCGGCCGGGTTCCAGGCGTCGCTGACGCCGCAATTAACCGTCGGCGGTTCTTACTTTTCAAAAATCGATCACGATATTGAAGGCGACGCGTCCTTTGATCTCGCCGCAAGCACGGCGGGCCAGACGCTGAATGCGCTGGCGGGACTTTTCGCGCCGTCGACTTTCGCGAGTGATTTCAACACGCCCGCATCGGCGGGGCTCGGCGTCGAATACGCCGCGAATGAAAGACTGACCCTGCTCGCCTCGGCGACCTGGTTAAATTGGTCCACATTCGAGGATGTCTCGCTCGTATTTTCAAATCCTGCGCAACCGCCGGAAATTCTCAACCAGGACTGGAATGACGGTTGGACGCTTTCGCTCGGGGGCGAATTGGACGCCGGCGCTTCGACCGTCCTGCGCGCCGGCTTCATGTATGATGCAACGCCGGTGAATGACGCGTTCGCAAGCCCGCGCATCCCGGATGCGGATCGCTATTGGGTGACCGCCGGCGTCACGCAATTGCTCGGCGAGCATCTTTCAGCCGATCTCGGTCTCGCCGTCGCCTTCTTCGACGATCGCCAGATCAGCCTTCCCGGCGTTGCGCCGGAAGACCTTCTGCGCGGGTCGCTCGACGCGACGCTCGAGACAACGGCCTTCGCCGTATCGGGCCGGCTGCGCTATTCCTTCTGATGAGGCGGGGAACGCCTACCACGGCGTTCCGTCCTTGTGTTCATATCGCCAACCGGCTTCCGACTTGACCGCCTTCATGTCGATCGCGGGATCGGTATAGGCGACTTCCTCAATTTCAGCGCGCGTGCCGACTTCAAGCAGCAGCGCCGGCGCGTTCGATTTGTTGACGAGATGGTGGCCGTTGGCGGCGCCAGCGGGAAAGGCGGCCGCGTCGCCCGCTTTCAGGAGTGTCTCGCCGCTATCTTCGACGAGCGTCACTTCACCGGAAAGAACATAGACAAACTCATCCTCATTCGCATGCCAGTGACGGTGCGCAGAGGCCGCGCCAGGGTCCAGCGTCATCAGATTGACGCCGTATTGGGTAAGCCCGCCGGCATCGCCGATACGTTTTCGGCTGCGGCCGGCGACGGCGCCGGCATATTGCGAGGGATACCCCGTTCCGGTCAGCACCGGCGTCCGTTCAACATCAATCTTCGGCATCGCAGCCTCCCTCGATCGCCTGCAGGGCGCCTGCTTGTTCGGGCGCGAACCCTAGTCTACCAGACCTGAATGGCGAAAATCGATCCGCTTGAAATGACATGCGCACTGGTGCGCCGACCTTCGGTGACGCCGAAAGACGAAGGCGCGCTCGACGTCCTGTCGGAGAGGCTGGCGTCGCTCGGGTTTCGTTGCGAACGCCTGACGTTTCAGGACCCCGGAACGGAAGCGGTCGACAATCTTTTTGCGCGATGGGGAACAGCGGCGCCGGTGTTCTGTTTTGCGGGACACACCGATGTCGTGCCGGCCGGCGATGTCGATGAATGGCTGACGCCGCCTTTCGAGCCGGTCGAAAAGAACGGCATTCTTTACGGCCGGGGCGTCGCCGACATGAAAGGCGCAATCGCCGCTTTTACGGCCGCCGCAGAAAGATCGATCGCGAAAAAGCCTGACGGCTCAATCGTCATGCTGATCACCGGCGATGAAGAGGGCCCTGCCTTCAACGGCACGCGCAAGGTTCTCGACTGGATGCGCGCGCGCGGCGAAGAGATTTCGCATTGCCTTGTCGGCGAGCCTTCCTCGAGCGAAAAGCTCGGCGACATGATCAAGGTTGGGCGGCGCGGCAGCCTGAATTGCTGGCTGACCGTCTTCGGCGCCCAGGGGCATGTCGCCTATCCGGCGCGCGCGAAGAACCCGATCCCCGCGCTGCTCAAAAAACTGCTGACGCTCAGCGAAACGCCGCTTGATGACGGATATGAGGCGTTTCAGCCGTCGAGCCTGCAGATCACTGATATTCATGTCGGCAATCCCGCCGCCAACGTCATTCCGTCAAAAGCGGCGGCAAGGTTCAATGTCCGCTTCAACCCGAACTGGACGGGAGAAAGCCTTGAACGGTTCCTGCGCGCAAAGCTCGACGAGGCGGCGGCTGCGACCGGCGTGCGATACGAGCTTTCGGCGATCTGTTCAGGCGACGCCTTTCTCACAACCGATGAAACCTTTCTCGACCTCATAACGGGCGTCATTACGGAGAAAACCGGCCTTCATCCCGAACGATCGACGTCGGGCGGCACGTCGGATGCGCGCTTCATCAAGGATAAGGCGCCGGTCTGCGAATTCGGCCTTGTCGGCGCGACGATCCACAAGATCAACGAACATTCCGACATTCGCGACATCAACGCGCTTGCCGATATTTACGAAGCTATTCTCGATCGCTACTTCGCAACGACCAACCGGCGCAGATGACCTTTCTCGACAATGCGGCGCGGCAAATGGCCGGCGCCTGGGCGATGGCGTTCAATCTGGACGGCTGGCGCGACCGGCTTGACCGATCGGTCGACGGCGTTCTCGGCTCCTTCGGAGCGTTCGCCGTCGCAGCGCCGCTTGTCGCGCTCTACTCGGTCACTGCGCAGCGCGCCGCGCAAAGAATGCCCGATTATTCAGAGTCGCTCTACAGCGCCGCGCCGCTGGCGCTCCTGCTCGCGGGAGATCTCATCGTTTTCGCCATAGACTGGGCGGTAAATCTGGCGCTCCTGCTCGCCTTGTCGCGCACCCTAGGCGCAGGAAAAGAGGCTGCGGGACTCATCGCAGGTTTCAACTGGGCCCAGCCGATTACAGTTGCGATTCAATTGCCGGCGATTGCGCTCGTCGCGGCAACCGCGAGCGGCGCCGCAGGGGGCGTAATCGGTCTGCCGGCGCTCGCCCTTGCGCTGGCGATATCTTGGGGCATTGTCCGGCGGGGGCTCAATATCGCCATCGCGCCAACGACCGCTGTCGTCGCGATGGTGATTGTCGTAGGCGTCACGATCAGGATCTTCGGCGACGGCGCAATGCGCGCGCTCGTCGCCGATCAGTCGTAATCGGCTTTCAGAAAATAAAGCCCGCAAGCGGGCGCAACCTGCGCACAGCGACTACGATCACAGGCGCGAAAAGCGTCGTTGAACGCATCAACGCTCCAGCGCCCGAACCCGACTTCAACAAGACTGCCGACCATCGAACGAACCTGATGGTGCAGGAATGATCGCGCCGCCGTTTCGACGATCACTTCCTCCTCGTCGCGAAAGACGGAAATTGACGACAGTGTTTTGACCGGCGTTTCCGCCTGGCAGGTGGAAGCGCGGAACGTCGTGAAATCGTGCTTTCCGACAAGCGTTTGCGCAGCCTCATGCATGGCGCCGGCATTGAGCGGCGGCGACAATCGCCAGGCGCGACCGGCATCAAGCGTCAACGGCGCGCGCCGGTTCGAAATGCGATAGCGGTAATGCCGGCGCGTTGCGGAAAACCGCGCATGAAAATCCGCGTCGGCGTTCTCGACGCTGAGCGCCGCGATCGGGGCGGGCTTCAGATGGTGGTTGATCGCCTCGCGGACGCGGAACGCATCGGTTTCCTTCTCGATATCGACATGCGCCGGCATTGCGAGCGCATGAACGCCCGCGTCGGTGCGTCCGGCCGAGTGCGCCGTCACGCGCTCGCCGCAAAAGCGGAAGACCGCCTCTTCGAGCGCGCCCTGAACGGATACGCCGTTCTCCTGGCGCTGCCAGCCCACAAACGAAGCGCCATCGAATTCAAGGATCAACTTGTAGCGCGGCATTAAAGACGCTCGCCGGACCTGATCGCGAAACCGCGCAGAAAGGAAGACGCATCTTGCGCGGCCTTGCCGGCGCGCTGGAGGCGCAAAAGCTCAACCGCGCCAGAGCCGCAGGCGATGACAAGGCGGTCATCGGCATTGAGAATTTCACCGGGCGACGCACTCCCCGTCGCAGGGCGAGACATCAGCGCCTTGATGCGCTCGCCTTTCGCTTCGAACCAGGCGCCGGGAAAAGGCGACAGCCCCCTGATGCGGCGGTCGACCTCATCAGCGGCGAGAGACCAGTCAATTCTCGCCTCGGCGGAAGAAATCTTTTCGGCATAGGTGACGCCTTCCGCGGCCTGCGGCGTTTCGACAACGCCGCCGCGCTCCAGCGCCGCCAGAAACCGCGGCAACAGCTGCGACCCGGCGACCGCCAGACGATCATGAAGGCTCGACGCCGTATCGTCGCTGCGAATCTCAACGGTTTCGGAAAGCAGTATTGGCCCGGTGTCGAGACCTTCCTCCATCCGCATCACCTGAACGCCGGTGATCTTGTCACCCGCCATGATCGCGCGCTGGATCGGCGCCGCGCCGCGCCAGCGCGGCAGAAGCGACGCATGCAGGTTGAAACAACCAAGACGCGGCGCCGTCAAAACGTCTTTGGGCAGGATAATCCCGTAGGCGACGACGATCGCCGCATCGACATCAAGGGCGCTAAATTCATCGCGCGCTTCTTTCGTCTTGAACCCTTTCGGCGTTCGCACCTCAATCCCGTGCGCTTCGGCGAGTTCGTGAACGGGTGATTTCGTCAGCTTTCGGCCGCGGCCTGACGGCTGCGGAGCCCGGGTGTAGACCGCAGCGATCTCGTGACCCGCAGCGATCAATTCGACGAGGCAAACCGCCGCAATGGCGGGAGTCCCCATAAAGGCGAGTCGCATCGGCGGGATTCTCCAATACCGGCGAAGCGCCGGCGCCGCACCAGCCGGCGAAAATTCTCAGGCGAACGCCGCCTGCCGCTGTTCTTTTTTCAGCTTCCGGATGATCCGGTCGCGCTTGAGACGCGACAGGTGGTCGATAAACAGAACGCCGTTGAGATGATCCATCTCATGCTGGATGCAGGTGGCGAACAATCCCTCCGCGTCGATGGCGCGTTCAACGCCTTCATAGTCGAGATAGCGAACGCGGCACCGGGCAGGGCGTTCGACTTCCTCATAGAACTCCGGGACGGAAAGGCAGCCTTCCTGATAGAGGTTGGTGTCGTCCGACGGATCGAGAATTTCCGGATTGACCAGATAGAGCGGGCTCGGCTCTTCCTCTTCGCCGGCGAGATCCATCACGATGATCCGTTTGGGCACATTCACCTGGATCGCCGCAAGGCCGATGCCCTTCGCGTCGTACATCGTCTCCAGCATGTCATCCATCAAAGACCGGACGGCGTCATCGACAACCTCAACGGGAGTTGAGACCTGCCGAAGTCGCTGATCTGGTGCGGTGAGGATTTCTCTGATCGCCATAGGCGTCACCTATGGCGGGACCTTGCCCCCGTCAAGGCGTCGCCAGCCTTGCAAATGCTCGCCTTCGAGAGAAAGTTACCTTAAGCTAATTTGCGGGTCTGTATGGGTTTTCCGGGAGTCGTCATGCCGTCTTCGCCGCTGCTGACACAAGAAGCGCTGCAGAACGGGGCTGGCGCACCAACCCCTGTCGAGGCGCAGGCGCCGCTGATTACGGGCGACGTCCAATATCTCTGGTCCGGCGTTATCGCCATCGTGATCATTTTCGCCATCGTGTTCTGGATTCTCGGGCGCTGGCGCGCCCGCGGCGCCGGCGTAACGCGGCGCAGCTATGAGAACGAGGAATTCTTTCAGCCGGCCGGCGAAAGCGCCGAGATCACCTTTGACGACGAAGCGCAGGAAGATCAGGCAGTCGAGTTTACGCCGCCATCGGCGCAAGAAGAGCCGCTATTCAACAACGCAGAAGAAAGCCCGGAACCGAAAAAGAAAAAATCAGCTTTCTCGGGATTGTTCACGAAGCGGGAGCAGCGCCGCACCGTCGAGCCCTCGGCCGAGGAGGCGCCTGCATCCGCCTATGACGAGGCAGAAATCAGCGTTCTGCCGGCCGATGATCACGCTGATGAGCCGCGCGCCAATCGCCTCGCGGAGAATGATCGCGGCGAGCCTCACGCATTCGCTCGTGACGCCGTTATCGATTTTGAGGCGGAACGCCGACGCGAAGAGGAAGCGGCCGAAGCGCGCCGGCGCGAATCCGACGAGGCTGAATCCCGGTGGCGCGCCGCCGAGGAAGACCGCAAACGCCGGCTTGCGGAAGAAGAGCGGCGCCAGACGGAGCGCGACGCGCGTGCGCGCATTGACGAGCTTGATCATTCTCGCCCCTCTCTTTCGGCCTACGCCGACCCATCGCGCCCGTCGTCGCATGATGATCTCGTCCGGACGCTGTCGGAAGTCGAGGAAGCGCTGCATGTCCAGCGCGAAGCGATCCAGGCGGAAACGAGAAGTCTGCTCGATTCTTTTGCGCGGCGGTTTTCGGAACGAATGGATACGCTGGCGAGTTCGGTCGAACGACGCGCAGCGCAGCGCCTGGTCGATACCGGCGCCGGCGACCGCCACCATGACATGGCGGTGATCGAGGCGATCAATGCGCGATTTGACGAGCATCGCCGCGAGGTCGGCGAGGCGATGAACGCGCTTGCGCGACGGATCGACGCCTCTTCCGGCGCGAACGCCGATATGGCCTCGCTTCGCGAGGAGGTTGCGCATCTTCGCCATTCCTTGCAGGCGCCGACGGCGATACCGAACGCCCCGGTCGTACAGCTTGAAGACATCGTGCGCGATGCGATGGCGCCCGGCGCCTATGAGTTCAATGCAGCGCTCGTCAATAATTATCGCGCAGACTGTCTTATCAAACTCGCACGGCCGCCGGGACCGATCGCGGTAGACGCCCGCTTTCCCATCGAAGCTTTTGCGGCGCTCCATGCGGCGCGCGACAGCGTCGCTGAGAACGAATTCCGGCGCGTTGCGCTTCGCCATATCGTCAGCGTCGCCGAACGTCTCATCGCGCCGGGCTTCACCGCCGACAGCGCCATGATGTTCATTCCATCGGAGTCAATGGCGGCCGAATTGCATTCCCGCTTCCCCGATGTCGTTCAAGACGGGTACCGCGCACGAGTGTGGATTGTTTCTCCGACGACGTTGATGGCGACGCTTCACGCGCTAAGCGGCGTGCTGCGCGGCGCGCCCGTTCGCGAACGATCCGCCGCCGCGATCGACGATGCGCGCCGCGCGCTCGCCGAAATCGACAGACTTGAGACGCGGCTTTCCGCGCTTGAAACGGAAGCGAGCCGCGGCCGCGACGACGCAAGCGACCTACTTGAAGCCCAGGCGCACGAATCGAGGCGCCTCAATCCCGTGACCGAATCAAGCGCGCCGGCGCGCGCCGCCTCGAAATGGGGCGCGGCCGATCTCGCCGATCTTTCGCCGAGCGGCGACTTATATGACGAGCGCGACGCCGAGACGTCTGAAAGAGCCGCCCGCCCGCCGTTTCCGTTGCGCTAGTTCAACAGGCGTTTCGGTGAATGCGGCGGAGCGTCGTCACGCGGGCGAACGATTGCCTAAACAATGTGGGGCTATTCCGCGGCTTCGGGCGGCGCGGCGTCGTCTTTTAACGAGGCGGGAGCAGTCTCAATAAGCTTCAGCTCGTCAATCGCTGCGTCGACACCCGGCAATTCATATTCCGCAAAGCGTCGAGCGCGCGGCAGGACCCGCCGTTCAAACCCGCCGACCGCATCGTTGAACTTGTCGACGGAGCGCGTCAGCGATTTGCCGAGATCGGCGAGGTGTCCCGCCATGACGCGCAAGCTGTCATGAAGGTCCTTCGCCATCTTGGCGACCGCATTGGCGTTCTCCAGCGCCTTTTCCTGACGCCAGTTAAATGATGCGGATTTCAGCATTGCGACAAGCGTTGTCGGCGTCGCGATCAGGACTCGACGCTCAAAAGCGTCCTGCAGCAATTGCGGACGCATCTCGCAGGCGGCGGCGAAATAATTCTCGCCCGGAATGAACATGACGACGACATCAAGCGAGTCGCGAAGGCTGGCGGCGTAATCGCGCGCCGACAGCGTTTTGACATGCGACCAGATATCGTCCGAATGGCGCGAAAGATGCCGCGCCCGCGCATCGTCATCCGTCGCTTCGACAGCATCGAGATAGGCGTTGATCGAGACCTTTGAATCGATGGCGATCTTGCGTCCGCCCGGAAGGTTGACGACCATATCGGGCTGCAGGCGCCGCTCGCCGTCGTGATGAGACGCCTGCTCGACGAAGTCGACATACGCTGCCATGCCCGCAGTCTCGACGACATTGCGCAACTGTTCCTCGCCCCAGCGGCCGCGCACTTTCGAACCGGCCCGCAACGCGGTCGACAGCTTTTGCGCTTCCATCCGCACGTCATTCGCCGATTTCGCGAGGTCGCCGATCCGCCCGACGAGTTCTCCGCGCGCCTTTTGCTGCTCGGCGCGCAGTTCTTTAAGGCCTTCCTCATATCGGGTCAGCGTCTCCGCCATCGGACGGATGATTTCATTGATCGCTTTTTGTTTTTCATTCGCCTCTACGTCGGCGGCGACGCGGTGCTTCTCAAACGATTCAGATGCGCGAACGAGAAACGCTTTGTGGGCCTCATCGAGCATTTGCGATGCGGCCGAGCGAAAATCAGCGTCCATGCGCGTTTTCAACTCCCCCAGCGCGCGTTCCCGCTCAGCCAGGCGCGCCTGCGACGCGGCGATATCGGCTTCCAGCCGGCTTTTTTCCTCAAGGGCGGTTTTCAGCGCGTCGCGTACGCCCGCCACTTCGCTTGCCCGCGTTTCGGCGGCGGCGAGCGTGATCCTCGTCTTTTCTAGGTCAGCGCGCAGATGCGCGCCGCGCCGCGCCTCGCGAAACGCGTAAAGAAGCGTCAACGCCGCAAAGAGGACCACCGCGATAAGCAGCCAGAACGCCGGCCCGTCGGGTCCGAGGCCGGCCCGGGAGAGCTCTTCCAGAACCATGGATGAGGATTAGCGCTCAGCGACCCGATTCGGAACCCAATTCGCTATCCGCCGGGCTGCGGAACACGAAAAGCGCGCTCATCGTATAATTGGCGAGGAACCCGAAGCCGACGGCGGCGGCCTTGGCGAGGAAGGGGCCGATATGGCCGGCGAAGGCGAGAATGAATCCGGTCGAAATCCCGAGCGAAAGACAATGCGCGAGGAAGAACCGGCGATATCCTTTCAGCGTCAGCCGTGCCGGCGCGCCGTCTTTTCTGAACGTGACATGCGCGTTGACGATATAGCTCTGGATATTGGCGCAGCCGAAGCCCAGAGCATTCGCAATGACCGGCGCAAGGCCGAAGGAATGCATAAGCAAGCCGAAAACGGCGAATTCGGTGATGAGATTGCCGACGCCGACTGCGCCGAAACGCATCATGGCGCCTGAATGGCGCCGGAGGCGAGCGACGGAAACCGAAAGAACTGACATCATTATCATGCGGCCCCCCGTTGATCCGGGCGGGCGTTCTCGGTTTTCGATTCCAGAATTTCCGTCGCGAAATAGAGCGGACGACCTTTAGTTTCGTTGAATACGCGACCGAGATATTCGCCCATCACGCCAAGAACCATCAACTGAACGCCGCCGAGAAAAAGCGTGACGACGATGAGAGTCGGAAAGCCGGCCACCGGATCGCCGAGGAAAATCGTCTTGACGATAAAAAATACGCCCGCGATGAACGCGACGCACGCCGTCGCAAATCCCAGATAGGTCGACATTTTTAGCGGCGCAAGCGTCGAGGACGTGATGCCCTCAATGGAAAGATTCCAGAGTCGCCAGTAATTCCACTTGGTCTCGCCGGCCGCGCGCGGCGCGCGATCGTAGACGACTTCCTTCGATGGAAAGCCGACCCAGGCGAAAATTCCCTTCATGAAGCGGTGATGTTCGCGCAGCGCGCACACCGCATCGACAGCCTTCCGGCTCATCAAGCGAAAATCGCCGACATTCTCAGGAATATCGACATCGCCGACGCCATGAATGAGTTTGTAAAAAAGCGCCGCCGTCAAACGCTTGACGGGTCCGTCGCCATGACGCGCGCTGCGGCGCGCATAGACGATGTCATATCCTTCGCGCCAGCCGGCGATCATGTCGCGGATGATTTCCGGCGGGTCCTGCAGATCAGCGTCGATGACGACGACGGCGTCGCCCTTCGCCTGGTCGAGACCCGCGGTGGTTGCGATCTCCTTGCCGAAATTTCGCGACAGATCGACAATCGCGATGCGCCCGCTCTCGTCGCGGAGCCGCCGCATGAGGTCAAGCGTTCGATCCTGACTGCCGTCATTGACGAACACGATCTCGTAAGGCTGCGTCAGGGACGACATCACCGCGTCGATCCCGGCGGCGAACGCGTTAAGATTTTCTTCTTCGTTAAAGGCCGGGCAGACGATCGAGAGGAGGCGCGGGCGCGCCTCGGCGCGCGGCGAAACCGCACTCGCGCTGCTCTTTCGTTTCGCCATTCTCGCCTCCGGCGGCCGGCCCTGTGGCGGGCTAGATAACGCTTCGTTTATTGCATGATGGTAAACGCGGCGGATGGACCGCCTCATCTCCGCCTTCGCAGGCCATTTTCCGCTGATTCACCGGCTGTTCACCACACAGCTGAAGCTGACGCTTGCGGGGTTCGCCGTCCTTTTCGCCCTGATCGCAACGGCGACCTATGGCGGCGTCATCAGCGAGTCGGAAGACCTTTTCACCAAAGCGGGCCCGATTATCGGCGGCGACTTCATCGTATTCAACTTCGCCGCGCAAGTCGCCGGCGGGCCTGATATGGCCGCCATCTACGAGATGGCCAATCTGAAAGCGATGCTGGAGACGGCGTATCCCGGCAGGGGCGAGTTGAATTTCGCCTGGATGTATCCGCCGACAATGTCGCTCCTGATCGAACCCTTCGGGAAGGGGCCGTATGTCGTCAGCCTCATCCTGTGGATCGTCACGTTCGGGGGGTTATACGCCGCAATGATGCGCCAGCTCTGGGCGGACAAATGGGCGCTCCTGTTCACCGCGACTGCGCCGGCGACGTTTCAGGCGATCATCACCGGGCAGAACGGATTTCTCACCGCCTCGCTCCTCGCTATCGCCGGCGCTTTCGCCGACAGGCGGCCGATCATCGCCGGCATTGCGGCGGGGTTGCTGACGGTGAAGCCGCAGCTCGGGCTCCTCATTCCAATCGCGTTTCTGGCGGCGGGGTGCTGGCGCGCCTTTTTCGCAGCCGGCGTAACGGCGACCCTCCTCGCTCTCGCGAGCCTTTTCGCATACGGGCCGGAAACATGGGTCGGATTTTTTGAGAGCGTCGCCGCGCACAGCGCGCGGATGAGCGGCGCAGGCTTTCCCTATTACAAGCTTGTGACGCCTTACGGGTTTGCGACGATGATCGGCGCGCCTTCCGCGATTGCGAGCGCGATACAGCTCGCCGCAAGCGTCATGCTCGCCGCTTATGTCTTCTTTGTCTGGCGCCGCGTCAGGGATTGGGATTTGCGCGCTGCGGCGCTGTCGACGGCCGCAATGCTCGCGACCCCTTACGCGTTCTATTATGAATTCGTCATCATGGCGCCGGCGATGCTTCTGATCGCGCGGCGCGCGGCAGGGACCGGCTGGCTCCCCTATGAGCGTATCAGCCTTGTCGCCGTCTGGGCGGCGCCGCTTATGATGCCGGGACTGCGTGAAGCGCCGCTTCCCCTGTGCTCAGCCTGCGCGATTCTCGCTTTCCTGGTCGCCGCGCGACGCACGCTCGCCGCCGCCGGCGTCAGGTTCGCCATCGAAGCGCAGCCGGCGCCAGCGGGTTATTAAAGCCGCCCGTTTCGGCGCGCGCCGTCCAGGCGCGTTTCAGTTTCAGATACCATTTCGCCGGTTCATCCGCATCCCCGAAATAGAGCGGACGATGATCAAGGCGCTTCATGTTCTCATTCTGCAGCGACAGGATCGCGCCGTCCTGCGCGAGAAAGTCATCCGCCATCGACTGCGCGATCGGGCGCATGAAGTCGAGCAGCGCGAAATCCCAGAAAATGACATGGACGATACGCGTCGCGCCCGCCTCGGTCGGCGTCATCGCAGTGAGGCCGAGAATGCGCCGTCTGCCGTTATTGATATGCTCAAGTCGAAGCGCCGGAAGACGAAACTCGATCTCTGTCGTCGGTGCGCCGCCGATCATCTTGTAGATGCGCGTATTCGATGACGGCGCATGCGCCGTCATCTTGAAGCCGAGCGCAGTCGGCTCGAAGTTCTTCGTCTTGTCATGGCGCGGCGCGCCTTCGCGCCACCACCATTGTTTGTGCACCGTCGGCGTGTGCGCAGGATCAACGAGACCAATGACAGCCTCGTCGAAAGGTCCTTCCGCATCAACGACCGTCACCGTCTTCGGCCTGAACGTCGCCGGAAGGCCGATATCGGGCGGTGCGGTTTCAGGCGCGTCGTCGCCCCAATAGATCCAGACGAGGCCGTTTCCCTCGTGCAGCGTATAGGCGCGCGTTTTAATGCTCGCGGGATCGCGCCGGTCCTCAGATGAAAGCGCCGGCGCCGACGCGCAAACCCCGTCCGACGCGCGAAACGCCCAGGCGTGATAGGGACATTCAACTACAGCGACGCCAGCTATGTCGCAGAGGCGGCCGCCGGACAAGGGCGCGGCCCGATGCGGGCAAACGTCGCGCAGCGCGAAAACGTTTCCGTCTTTCGTCCGGCCAAGGAGGATCGGCTCCTCAAAGAGAATGCGCCGGCGCATGGCGCCCGGTTTCAGGTCCGAGGAGAGCGCTGCGAGATACCAGAGGCCGTCAAGCGTTTGCACGTTCGTCATGCGGGCCGACGCGTCTTCATCGCAGCGGCGAGCGTTCCCTCATCGAGATAATCAAGCTCGCCGCCGACGGGCACGCCTTGGGAAAGGCGCGTGACGCTGACATTCGCGGCGATCAGCTGGTCAGTGACGTAATGCGCCGTCGTCTGCCCGTCGACCGTCGCCGGCAGCGCCAGCACGATTTCCGACACCGCCGGCGCTGAGGCGCGCTCGATCAGGCTTCCGAGATTGAGGTCATTCGGGCCTATGCCGTCGAGCGGCGACAAAAGCCCGCCAAGCACGTGATAGCGCCCCTTATGCGCGCCTGCGCGTTCAAGCGCCCAAAGATCGCCGACATCCTGAACGACGCAAAGGATTGACTGATCGCGCGAGGCTTCCGCACAGATCGCGCAAGGATCAATCGAATCCCAGTTGCCGCAGGTCGAGCACGCTTTCACCTTGTCGGCGGCGTCCGCCAGCGCGAAAGCGAGCGGGCGCATGACGGGATCGCGTTTTTTGAGAAGATGAAGCGCCGCCCGCTTCGCGGAGCGCGGCCCCAGACCGGGGAGCTTGGCGAGCAGGTCGATAAGACGCTGGAGTTCAGGACCGATATTGGCGGCGGGCATTGGCTAGAACGGCAGTTTCATACCCGGCGGCAGCGGAAACCCCGCCGTCAGCGATTTCATCTGTTCAGCGGCGGCTGTCTCAAGTTTCGATTTCGCGTCATTGATCGCCGCGGCGATAAGGTCTTCAAGCACTTCGCCTTCATCGGCGTTGAGCAACGCGCGTTCGATGGCGACGCCTTTGCAATACCCCTTGCCGTTCATGGCTATTTTCACCATGCCGCCGCCCGCCTGGCCTTCGATTTCCATCGACGCAATTTTCTCCTGCGCCTCCTGGAGCTTCGCCTGCATCGCGCCGGCCTGTTTCATCAATTCGCCGAGGTCTTTCATTCGTCGTCGCTCTCTTCTTCGGCCGGCGGCGCTACGCCGTCCGCTTCGTCAATCTGCGGGCGCGGATCGCGGATCGCGATGATCTCAGCCCCCGGAAAAATCTCCATCGCTTTTTTGACCAGCGGATGCGCAAGCGTTTCCGCCGTGCGCACGTCGCGCAACGTATCCTTGCCGCGCGCCTGCGCATTGATCGAGACGACCCATTGCCGCCCGGTCCATTCCTTCAGCCGTTGCATCAACCTGTTAGAAAGATCGCCTGGCGCGTTGTCATGAAGGCGCAGCTCGATGCGCCCCGGCTCGAATGAAATCAGATGCACATAGCTTTCAAGCTCGACCTTCAGCTTGGCGTCTCGCTTCTGATCGGCGAGCCGCACAATGTCGAGCAGGCTCTCAAGTTTCGGACCTGAAGCGAGCGGCGCTGCGATAGCGGGCTGCGCGGACGGATAGGATATAGGTTCGGAATACGCCGCCTGCGGCGCGGACGATCCGCGCGAGGGGCGCGGCGCGCGCGGCGGCAAGGCGGCTTCGTCCCCGCCTGACAGCATTCGCAACACCTCGTCCGGCGTCGGCAGGTCGGCGGCGTAAGCGAGACGGATGAGCGCGATCTCACCGGCCGCGACCGGATCCGGCGCCGTTTGCGTTTCCGTCAATCCTTTCATCAACAGCGACCACGCCCGCGTCAACGCATTCATCGCGAGCGCATTCGCCATTTCGCGCGCCCGCGAAGCATCCGCTTCGCCCGCAGCGCCATGGCTCGCCGCTTCGTGGCCCGCCGCCTTTACACGTGTCAGCAGGTGAATGATCTGCAAAAGATCGCGCAGGATGACGGATGGATCGGCTCCCGCGTCATATTGAAGACGAAACCGTTCGAGCGCGCTTTTGGCATCGCCCTTGAGGGCCGCCTCAAGAAGGTCCCAAGTCTGGCTGCGATCGGCGAGGCCGAGCATGCCGCGGATCATTTCCGCGCTTACCCTTTCCTGGGCGTTTGCGCGCTGGATGAGCGCCTGATCAAGGATCGACAGCGCGTCGCGAACCGAGCCTTCGGCCGCGCGCGCAATCATGAACAGCCCGTCGCGTTCGACCGCCGCAGTTTCCTTTTCGGCGATCGCCTGCAGGTGATCCGTCAACGTATCAATCTCGATACGGCGCAGATCAAAGCGCTGGCAGCGTGAAAGAACGGTGACCGGCAGCTTCCGGATCTCCGTCGTCGCAAAAATGAATTTGACGTGCGGCGGCGGCTCCTCGAGCGTTTTCAGCAGCGCATTGAACGCCGCCGTCGACAGCATGTGAACCTCGTCGATGATGTAGACCTTGTAGCGCGCCTCGACCGGCGCGTAGCGCACGCCTTCGATGAGTTCGCGAATGTCATTGACGCCCGTGCGCGAGGCGGCGTCCATTTCGAAGACATCGGGATGCCGGCTTTCGGCGATCGCGCGGCAATGCCGGCCTTCAACAGAGAGATCGATGGTCGGCCCCTCGTCCTCGCCATTCGGGCCGACATAATTCAGCGCGCGCGCGAGTATGCGCGCCGTCGTCGTCTTGCCGACGCCGCGAACGCCGGTCAGCACATAGGCATGCGCGATCCGCCCGGTCGCAAAGGCGTTCCTGAGCGTCTTGACCATCGCGCCGTGGCCGATGAGGTCGTCGAAATTCTGCGGGCGGTATTTGCGCGCCAGAACCTGATAGGGCATTTTTTCGGGGGCGTCCGCCATGAGGGTCATTATCCCCTCAGCGGCTTATCCCGCAAGGCGCGCGAGCCCCTCTTTCAAGCTGATGACCGGGGCATAGCCGAGTTCAGCGCGCGCCTTGGCGTCGCTGATCGTGCAGTCGCGGCTCATGATATGGGCGGTGAACCGCGTCAGCGGCGGCGGGTTTTCCGAGTTTGCAAGGCGAAACAAAGGCTCCGTCAGATTGGCGATCAGCCGGACGAGCCAGCCGGGCGCCGATTTTTCCCCAAGCGAGACGCCGGCGGTCGCAAGATAAGGTTCCAGGAATTCCCGGAATTTCACGGGCGCGCCGTCGACGACGAAATAGGCCTCGCCGGATTTTCCACACGTCAGCGCGAGTTCGAGCGCCGAGACGAGATTGTCGATGTGGGTCGTCGAAGTCATCGATCGGCCGCCGTCGATCCAGGCGAAATTGCCGGCATCCGCCATTTCTTTCACGACAGGCAGGATCGTCTTGTCGCCCTCGCCCCAGATGACGCGCGGGCGGATGACAATCGTTTCAAACCCGGCCGCCGGATCGCTCGCCGCCACGACAGCCGCTTCGGCGCGCGCCTTCGTCGCCGAATAGGGAAAAGGGGATTGCGGCGCCAGCGGATATGTCTCGTCGATGTCGCGCATATGCTGGCCGTAAAAAAGCGCGGCTTCCGTTCCGACATGAACGAAGCGTTTGACGCCCGCTTCCTTCGCCGCTTTCAGCAAGCGCTCCGTACCCGTTACATTGACCGCTTCGTAAACGGGCCACGGCCCCCATTCCTCGACATAGGCGGCCGAGTGAATGACGGCGTCGGCGTCGGCGAGCATGTCGGCGGTTACGTTTTCCAGGTCGCCGCGCACCGGGTTTGCGCCGCGCGATTTTAAAACTGCGTCGCTTTTTTCAGACCTTGAAAGGGCGATGATTTCGTGCCGGTCCGCAAAGGATTTCGCTATCGCGCCGCCGACAAATCCGGACCCTCCGGTAAGGAATATCTTCATCGGAACCGCCGCATACCTGTTGAAAGGAAAGGTGGAAGGCTGAAACGACCCGGGCCGAAACTCGTTACGGCTGCTTCCTTCCGGACCTGACCGGGTTGGCGAGGGGTCCGTCCGCCAGCCTTCCGTGGGCTATATCCGCGCTCGGAGCCGTGATGGCAAGAGGGCTGAACGTGATAAGCCTTCGCGCGCCTCGCATGCTAGGGCGACGCTGAGACGGATAATCGACCGACAGAGCAACCGATCAGGGGCGACATTCCATGTTCCAGCGATATTTCCCGTGGGCCGGCGGCCTTTTCATTTCGGCGATCTTTCTCGATTCGCTGCGCTTCAAATTCGCCGGCCATCCGACGCCGCGCCATATTTTTGAAACGCTGCGGGAATGGTCGGGCATCGGCCTTTTCTATCCTGCGGGACCATGGATCATCGGGCTTGGCGAATTGCTGGCGTCCGCGCTTCTCATCGCCGCGCCGCTGATCTTGCTGGCGATGAAACAGCCCCGCCTCGCCAACCTCTCCCAATTCGGCGGCGCGCTCATCGCCATCGGCATCATGTCGGGCGCGATCATCTTCCATCTCTTCACGCCGCTGGGCGTTGAAACGCCTGTCGAATGGGCGAACGGCGCGCCGACGAAATTCTCGCCGGCGCTTTTCTATTCGGCCTGCGCGAGCTGGACGTTTGCGCTCATCATTCTGTTTCTGAGAAAAGGCGCGCTCAAGGCCTGAAGGCGCTGCGCGCGCTGCTGGCGGAAGGCGCCCCGAACGACTAGAGCTTTCGCCATGAATTCCGCGAAAGACCAGATCACCTTCACCGGCAATCCGCTTGATCGCGCGTCGGACGCGCGCATCAACCCGCAGTGGATTGCGGAGCGGCTTGGCGCTGACAAAAGCGTATTCCTGCCGCTTTATCGCGGCGACCCGCTGGTTCGCGATGGCCGCGCTGTTTTTCTTTCGTCAGCGGCGCGCGGTGAATTTCCGCCGCAGGCGCCGGTTGTATTTCTCGGCCTCAGGAATGACGCCGCGCATTTCGCCGTCGACCTCTCCGATGCGCCGTCGCCGCAGGACGCGCCTTTCGCCGACTTCGGCGCGTGGACGCCGCTGCGCGAAGCAGCGTTCCTTCTTCCCGCCGACGACATCGCAATTATCGGCGAGGCGCGCTGGTTTCTCGACTGGCACCGCCGCCACCGCTTCTGCGCGGTCTGCGGATCCGCGACAACGCTGAAAGACGGCGGTTCAAAACGCCAATGCGAGGCTTGCGGCGCGGAGCATTTTCCGCGCTCCGATCCTGTAGCGATCGTGCTCGCGACACATGAAGACGCATGCCTTCTCGGCCGCGGACCACATTTCCCGCCTGGTTTTCTTTCCGCCCTCGCCGGCTTCGTTGAAGCCTGCGAAACGCCCGAAGAATGCGCCGTACGCGAATTGCGCGAGGAAGCCGGCGTCATCCTGACGAATGTCCGCTACCAGTTCTCCCAGCCCTGGCCGTTTCCGTCCTCATTGATGATGGGCTTTATCGCCGACACGAAGGACCGCGCGCTCACGCTCGATGTGAAGGAAATCGTTGAAGCCCGGTGGGTAGATCGGCGAACGATTGAACACCTGCTCGATGGGGAAAAGCGAGAAGACCTGAAATTGCCGCCGCGCTTCACCATCGCACGCAGACTTGTCGAACGTTGGGCGGGGCGCTAGCGCAACAGCAATAAGCCCGTTCAGGCTTGTCGCATCTTGCCCCTAGCTGCGCTCGCGCGCCGAGGGATAGACGCCGAGCAATTTGAATCGCGAGGAAAAGAAAACGAGTTCTTCCAGCGCAAGCTTCATGTTTTCATCGTCCGGATGGCCTTCCGCATCCGCATAAAACATCGTGGCGCTGAACGATCCATCCAGCATGTAGCTTTCAAGCTTCGTCATGTTGACGCTGTTCGTCGCAAAGCCGCCGAGCGCCTTGTAGAGCGCAGCCGGAATGTTGCGCACCTGAAAGACGAAAGTCGTGATCAACGGCTTCGACCGCGCAGGCTCGATCGGCTCACGCGCCATGACCAGAAAGCGCGTCGTATTGTGTCCTGCGTCTTCGACGTTCGATTGAAGAATATCGAGACCGTAAATCTCCGCGGCCTTTGATGAGGCGATGACCGCTTCATCCATGCGCCCGCTTTCGGCGAGACGCCGCGCGGCGCCCGCAGTGTCGCCGGCGATTTCGGCGCGCAGGCCCGGGCGCGCCAGCAGGCCGCGCACCTGGCCGAGCGCCATCGCATGGCTTCGGACGAGACGAATGTCTTCAAGGCGCGCGCCCTTGCGGCCGAGCAATTGGTGACGGATCGGAAAAAAATGTTCGGCGACGATATGCAGCCCTGAATCAGGAAGCAAATGATGGATGTCCGATACGCGTCCCGCGAGGGAGTTTTCAATCGGCAGCATCGCCCGGTCGGCGAGCCCTTCTCGCACCGCCGCCAGCGCCTCTTCGAAGGTCGGGCAAGGCAGGGGCTCAAGGCCGGATTCAAAAAGTTCGCACGCGAGATGCGAATAGGCGCCCGCCTCCCCCTGGAACGCTATCGGCATCCGGCCGGTCGGCATGGTCACGGGGGTCCCTCTCGCTGGCGTTGCGGGCGAGCCATGCCGCAAGGGCGCTCTGAGGACAAGCGGCAATCCGCGCCAAGCGCGCGCTTAGGCCGCGCCGCATCAACAGGCCGCCTTCCTTGCCGTCGGCCCAGACCGTCGGTAAAAGGCCCGCCAATCGACAAACCGCCTTTCCAGAGGGGCCCAGATGCAAGACCCGATGTTCTTCAACAAGATCGCCGCAGCTTTATTGGTTGCGTTGTTGCTGTTCTTCGGTCTGCCGCAACTGGCGACTGCGCTGCGCGGCGGCCATCATGGCGGCGGTCATGAGGCCGAGGGCGCGCATCCCTTCCCGCAATACCCGATCGAATATGCGGCTGAAGGCGGAAGCGGCGGCGAAGCCGCGGCGCCGGTTGATTTTGCTACCGTCCTCGCCGGCGCTGATCCGAAAGCGGGCGAGCGCCGCGCCGCGCTCTGCAAATCCTGCCATACGCTCGACAAGGGCGGCGCTAATGGAACGGGCCCGAACCTGTGGGGCGTCGTCGGGCGCGCCGTCGCCAGCCATGAGGGCTTCAATTACACGGGCGCGCTGAAAGCCGCCGGCGGCGATTGGACGTTCGATCGCCTCAGCGCCTACCTCGAAAACTCACAGGCCTATATCCCTGGCACGGCCATGGTTCAGCGCTTCCCCAAGGTCGAGCAGCGCGCCGAGCTGATCGCTTATCTCAATACCCTGTCCGACAGCCCGATGGCGCTGCCGACCCCGGCTCCGGCGGCTGAACCCGCAGTTGAGCCGGCGGCGGAAGACGCGACCGCTGAAGAAGCTACGACTGAAGAACAACCGGCCGAGCACTGAGGCTGGAAGAAAGCTGGAGCGGGTAGCGGGAATCGAACCCGCGCGTTCAGCTTGGGAAGCTGACAGGCTGCCATTACATCATACCCGCAGCGGCGCTCTTGATCCTGCCGGCGGGGCTGTCTTGTCAAGACGGCGATCTCTCTGCGCGAGTGACGAAAATTTGAGGGCCGAAACGCTCGACGCGCAGCGCGAACCTCTCCAAGAATTTATTCAACCGCCCTACGCCCGCCCTCTTTGACGCCAAAAAGGGCGCGGGAATTCGTTCAGCAAGGAGTTTCCCCATGGTGAAATCATTCATTCGAGCCGGCCTCGCCGCCGCCCTCGGCCTCACGATTGTGACGGCGCCGGCCGCCGCCGGCGACAAACGCGAGGAGGCTATCGAGCTGGTCGAGGAATCGGCGGAAACGATCGCCTATTTCTCGCAGGACAGCGCCTTTGAACCGCTCTGGTCGCTCGCCGACCAGGCGAAGGCGATGGTCGTCATTCCCAATTCATGGCGCGCCGGGTTCATTTTCGGCGGGTCCGGCGGCGACGCCGTGATGATCGCGCGCAACAAGGACGGCACCTGGTCCCAACCGACCTTTTTTGTCGTCGGTTCGGGCTCGTTCGGCTTCCAAGCCGGCATTGAAAAATCCGAGATCGTCCTTCTCGTCATGACGCAGCGCGGGATGGAGCATCTCCTCTCGACGACGGTGAAGCTCGGCGCGGACGTTTCGATCGCCGCCGGCCCGATCGGCGCCGGCGCGAAGGCGCAGACGACGGACATTCTCGCCTTCTCCCGCTCGCGCGGCCTTTATGGCGGCCTGACGCTTGAAGGCGCGCTTCTGAAAACGCGCAAGAATTTCAACAAGGCCTATTACGCCGCCGAAGTTTCGCCCGCAGACGTCATCTACAAGGGCGAGGTTTACAACCCGACGTCGGCGGCGCTTCAAAATTCCGTCTGGCGCCTCGCGAACAAGGATGCGCCGGCGAGCCTTGCGCCCGCCGTCGCGCCGGCGGCGCAGCCCGCGACCAGCTCCTATCCCGCTCAGCCTCTGCCGGCAGACCCGAACGCGCCGCAGAAGGGCGACTATGAGGACGACGCCGTCTGGGGCGCTCCGATCGGCAAGGACGAATAAAGCGGTCGCTGACGCGCTTTTTACAAACCGTGACGCCCGCCGCCCTTGCCGCGGCGGGCGTTTTTGCATTTGCTGCCGGACGGACTGACGGGGCGCTTATGGCGGACGGATCCGGGCTCGCGAAAATGCGGGCGGGCGGAAAATTTCTCGATGCGGATCAAACGGCTGACGGGTCGGCGCGCGCTGTCGTCTCCTTCGACGGGCTCGACACGCTGTGGGTGAATACGGGCACGCTCTGCAATATCGAATGCCGGCATTGCTATATTGAAAGCTCGCCGGCCAATGACCGTCTCGCCTATCTGACATTTGACGATTTCACGCCGTTCCTTCGCGAAGCTATTTCAGTCGGTGTGCGCGAAATCGGCTTTACGGGCGGCGAGCCCTTCATGAACCCCGACATTATCCGGATGGCCGAAGCGTCTCTTGAGGCCGGCCTGACAGCGCTGGTGCTGACAAATGCGATGCGGCCGGCCATGCGGCCTGCAATGCGAGACGGCGTCAGGCGGCTTGCGGCGCAGTTCGGCGCACGTTTGCATCTGCGCGTCAGTCTCGATCATTACGCCGCCGAACTGCATGACGACGAGCGCGGGGCAGGCGCTTTTCAATCAGCCGTTGAGGGGCTGAAGGCGTTCAATGCGGACGGCGTCAGCCTTTCCGTTGCAGGGCGTGCAAGTTTTGAAGAAAGCGATCGCGCGGCGCGCGACGGCTACGCCGCCTTGTTCGGCGCGATCGGGCTTCGCCTTGACGCAGAAAACCCGGCGGCGCTCGTGCTGTTTCCAGAGATGGATGAAAATGTCGACACGCCGGAAATTACGACCGCCTGCTGGTCGATCCTGAACCGGTCGCCGTCTGAAATGATGTGTGCGAACACGCGCATGCTGATCAAACGCAAAGGCGACAGGCCGTCGATTGTCGCCTGCACGCTGATCGTCGATGATCCGCAATTCGACATGGGCGAGACGCTGAAAGACGCTGCGCGGCCGGTGCGGCTTAATCACCCGCATTGTTCGCGCTTCTGCGTTCTCGGCGGCGCGCGTTGTTCCGCATGAGCGACGACAAGAAACAACCGATCGCCCTTGAAGAGCGCGCCAGGGAAGCAGCGCGGATGTTCTCGCCATCCGCGGCGAGAAATCGGGACGTCATCCGCGAGGCTTTTCTGAAAACGATGCCGCGGTCAGGCGTGATTCTGGAAGTCGGTTCGGGCACCGGCGAACATTGCGTCCATCTCGCCGCGGCCGCGCCGGCGGTGCGCTTCCTTCCCGGCGATCCGGACGTGGCCTCGCGCGCATCGATCGCCGGCTGGGCGGCGCATCACGGACTGTCGAACGTCGCAGCGCCGCATGGCGTCGACGTCAGCGCACGCGGCTGGCATGAGGCGTTTCACCCCGTGGACGGAATTGTTTCAATCAACATGATCCACATCGCGCCGTTCGCCGCAGCGGAAGGATTGTTTGAAGGCGCAGGGCGCCTGTTAAAGGGCGGCGGCCGGCTTTTCCTTTACGGCCCGTTTTCGCGCGACGGCGCGCATATCGCCGCGTCCAACGCCGCATTCGACGAATCGCTGAAAAGTCGAAACCCGTCCTGGGGCGTGCGCGATCTTGAGCGCGAGATCACGCCGCTCGCCGAAAAAGCCGGGCTATCGCTCACCGCCGTGATCGACATGCCGGCGAACAATTTCAGCGTCATATTCGAGAAGGCCTGATCACTTCCCGGCGCGCGGCATGACGCAGTAATTCGTTTCAAGCTCGCCGCTCGATTTCCTGACCGCGGTCACGTCGTAACGCTTGCCGTAATCGAAGGTGACGCCGCATTTCGCGGGATTGGTGACATGCCAGACTTTCGCGGGATCGGGAACGCTTTCGCCGGCGCCCTTCAGAACGCGGAAGATCGTCGCCTGTCGCGCTTTCGCGCTGCGCCCGTCATCGCCAAGCGTCATCTGCGCGTCGCTGACGACGCCGGTGAACGAGACAAGCTCCCCCTCCGGCTCCTTAGAGCAGCTGCAAAGCGCATACGGATCGATTTGCCGCGCCGGACGGAAATCGCCGGACTGACCCGACTGGAGCGCGATGGCGGCGAGAGTTTCCAAAATCATACGCGAACGCTACCTAAAGTGTTTCGAGAGCTTCAACCCTTGGCCCTGATAGTTTGACAAGACGCCCTGACCATAAAGCGTCGCCGGACGCGCTTCCATCCTTTCATAGACAAGGCGCGCGACAAGCTGGCCGTGTTCGAGCACGAACGCCGCATCGTGGCTTCTCACCTCCAGAACGGCGCGGCTGCCGTTCGGCCCGCCCGGCCGCCAGCCGAAACCGGGATCGAAGAAGCCGGCGTAGTGAACCCTGAATTCGCCGAGACCGGGGCTGATCGGCGTCATTTCTGCGGCGTAATCGGGCGGGATCGACAGCGCCTCCCGCGAGGCGAGAATGTAGAACTCATCGGGGTCAAGAATGATGAAGCCGCCCCGGGGCGTCGCGATAGGTTCGAAATAATCTTCCGCATCGAGCGTTGCAGGATGATCGACGTCGATAAGCGCCGCATGGCGGCGCGCCCGCCAGCCGACAACCTTGTTCGCCGGCGCGAGATCAACGCTGAGACCGATGCCGCCCTCAATATCGGCGACGCCGTCGATGAGCGGTTCGCGCGCGTGCAGCGCAGCGAGCGCCTCGTCATCGAGCCGCGTCACGCCGCGTTTCAGGCGCAATTGATTGAGGCTTGAGCCTTCCCGCACGAGAATTGAAAAGGTGCGCGGGCTGATCTCCGCATAGAGCGGGCCTTCATAACCGGCCGGCGCTTCGTCGAAGGCGACGCGTCCGCCATTCGCGCTGTCGACGACAAGGCGGACGAAAACGTCGATACGCCCGGTTGAACTTTTCGGATTAGCCGCGCCCGAAATTTCGCGCGGCAGGCGAAGAGATTCGGCGAGCTCAACGAGATAAACGCAACCGCGCTCAAGCACCGCGCCTTGCGCGAGATCAATCTCGTGCATCATCAGCCCGTCGGCCAGTCGCGCGGCGACGCTTTTTCCCGGCGGCGGCAGGAAGGACGCGCGCACACGCCAGCCGCGCCGCGCAATCGTCAGATCGATCGAGGCAGGCTGCAACTGCCGCGGGCCGAGCGCGCCTGAAAGGCGAACGGCGCCCGACGCAATCTCTTCCGCGATCTGCTCAGCGTTGAGGACGCCCATGACGCTCCCGGATTCGGTGTGGCGCGAGAGGTGAGCCCTCGACCGCCGACAGTCAAGCCGCATGCCCGCATTACGCGATTCTAAGTATGCAATTACCGTCTTGGCGAAGACGATGCGCGCAGAGTAACGTCGCCCGATGCCAAAGATCGCACCGCCCAGGAATCATCTGATGTACGAACGCATAACGAACGGTATCAGAGTGAGCGTGCGTCCGACCTATCTCGACGGCCAGTCCGATCCTGACGATGATCTCTATGTCTGGTCCTACACGGTCAAGATCCACAACGACTCGCGCGAAAGCGTCAGGCTTAGAACCCGCCACTGGCTGATCACGAATGCGGCCGGGATGACCGAGGAAGTGCGCGGCATCGGCGTCGTCGGCGAGCAGCCGCTGATCCGTCCGGGCGAACGCTTCGAATACACGTCCGGCGCTCCGCTTTCGACGCCCTCCGGCATGATGGTCGGCCGCTATGGCATGGAAAGCGCCGAAGGCGTTCTCTTTGACGTTGAAATCCCCGCCTTCTCGCTCGACAGTCCGCACGAACGCCGCAAGGTCCATTAGGCGGGTTTCGCGCCCGCATCCTGAGAACCACCGCCGACCGTCGGAGAGCGATGCCGGAGCTGCGACCCGTCTTCCTTGTCAGCGGAGCGCTCATCGCCGCGCTCGGCGTTCTCATGGTCATCCCGCTGCTGTTCGACCTGTTCGCACCCGATCCGGTCGATCGCGAGAACTGGGGCGCATTCGCCACCGGCGCGATCATATCGATTTTCGTCGGCGGCGGCGCAGCGCTCGCCAGCAGCGGCCCGATCAAGCAGCTCGGCGTCAGGGAAGGCTTCCTGATCGTTGCGACGAGCTGGACGGCGCTTGTCGCCTTCGCCGCCATTCCCTTCGCCGTCGGCTCATTCAATCTGTCCTATACCGACGCATTTTTTGAGGCGATGTCTGGCCTGACGACGACCGGATCGACGATCATGACCGGGCTGGACGACGCGCCGCCCGGCATCCTTCTCTGGCGGTCGATGCTGCAATGGCTCGGCGGCGTCGGGATCATCATCATGGCGTTCGCGGTGATGCCGGCGCTCAA
>JAGRED010000194.1 GCA_020446725.1 Parvularculaceae bacterium
CGCATGGAATGAAAGAGCGCCCCCCGGTTCCGCGCCGCCTTCCTTCAATAGCGCCCGCACCTCGGCCTCGCGATCAAGATTGCGAACCGTCGTGCGGACTTCGTGCCCCGTCGCAAGCAACTGTATGATAGCATGAGAACCGATGAACCCCGACCCGCCGGTGACAAGTATCCTCGCCATTTTAGCCTCCCTTGAGCGCAGGCCCCTGATAGACTGAACCGCGGCCCAGCATCAATGGATACGGCATGGCCGCCGCACCCAATGTCACACAGGCCTATCAACCGGTGGCGGTTGAGTTGATCGACGCCATCCCCGGATGGCCTTCCTCCGTGTACGGTCATAAAGTCATCACATGCGGATTAAAGCGTGGAAAGATTACTCGGCGCTGCCGCATGAGTATTTTTCCGTGCGCAAATCAACGTCTTATGTGCGTACTGAAATTTTATCTGAATCTATTGTAACGATAACGCCACATGAGCGCCCAGCTTCGCTCCTAGACCAACAATGCCAATTGCATCATCCGGCCGTCGACGCGGCCCTACTGCAAAAGGAGGTCAATATGCTTGGCTGGGCTTTAACATTCTTTGTGGTTGCCATCATCGCGGCGTTTCTAGGATTTGGCGGCATCGCCGCCGGCGCAGCGGAAATCGCGAAGATCATCTTCTTTCTTTTCCTGATCCTCTTTGTCATCGCATTGCTCGCGCGCGCGTTGCGCGGGCAGCCGCCGATTTAATGCGGCGCATCAAGAGAAAGGAAGCCTACGATGAAAACCTCGAGCAGGATTTTCGCCGCCGTCGTGCTTATCCTCGCCGGCTTTGGCGCTTATGCAATCTATGATCGCGCGTCGCAATCGCCTGCTGAACGCGCTGCAGAAGATCTCGGCAAGGCCGTCGATGAATTCACAGACGAGATCGACCGCTAGGCGGATCATCCGACACGCTGCGGCGCGGCTGGAACCGATTGAACGCGTCGCGCCCCCGCGCTGCAGCGATTGTCGAAATTCGCCATCTCGTACCCCGAGAAAGGCGCACGACTCCATTGTGCGGCGTATAACCCAAACAGCTCCGAAAAAATCAGTTCTGTGCGGACCACCGGCGGGCTCGCATTCGGCGCCGAGATGACGGCGCTTGAATGGAAGTCCACGCTATCAATATTCTTGATTTTGTGATTTGATATTATCAATTAGATTGATTTATGGATCGAGCGTAAAAAGTCCCCACAGCGCTTCCACCCCCGGAGGATCCATGAACGCCACATCAAAATGCCCTTTCCACGCCGCGCCTCAAAGGCTCAACCGCGACTGGTGGCCGAAACAACTGAACCTCAGCCTTCTTCACACGCAATCCGCCCTATCGGACCCGATGGGCGAAACCTTCAATTATGCGAGGGAATTTGAAAGTCTCGATCTCGACGCCGTCATCAAGGATCTCAATGCGCTGATGACGGATTCGCAGCCTTGGTGGCCTGCCGATTTCGGCCATTATGGCGGTCTTTTCATCCGCATGGCCTGGCACAGCGCCGGAACCTATCGCATCACAGACGGGCGCGGCGGCGCCGGCGCCGGCCAACAACGGTTCGCGCCGCTCAATTCCTGGCCGGACAACGCCAATCTCGACAAGGCGCGACGCCTGCTATGGCCGATCAAGCAGAAATACGGACGCAAGATTTCGTGGGCGGATCTCATAATCCTCGCCGGAAATGTCGCGCTTGAATCGATGGGCTTCAAGACATTCGGCTTCGCCGGCGGCCGCGCCGATGTGTGGGAGCCGGAAGAACTGAACTGGGGCCCCGAAACCGCGTGGCTCGATGACAAACGCTATAGCGGCGATCGCGAACTCGCCAATCCGCTCGGCGCCGTGCAGATGGGATTGATCTATGTGAATCCCGAAGGGCCGAACGGCGACCCCGATCCTGTCGCGGCGGCGAGAGACATTCGCGAAACTTTTGCGCGCATGGCGATGAACGATGAGGAAACCGTCGCGCTCATCGCCGGCGGGCACAGCTTCGGCAAGGCGCATGGCGCAGGCGACGCCGCGCTTGTCGGCCCTGAACCGGAAGCCGCGCCGATCGAAGCGCAAGGCTTCGGCTGGGCCAGCGCAAACCGTTCGGGCGTCGGCGCCGACGCGATCACCGGCGGACCGGAAGTCACCTGGACGCAGACGCCGACGAAATGGAGCAATCATTTCTTCGACAACCTCTTCAAATATGAATGGGAGCTGACGACCAGCCCCGCCGGCGCCAAGCAATGGCGCGCAAAGAACGCGGAAGCGTCTATTCCTGACGCATTCGATGCGGCGAAGAAGCATGTTCCAACCATGCTGACGACGGATTTGTCGCTGCGTTTCGATCCGGCCTATGAGAAAATCTCGCGGCGTTTTTACGAGAACCCGGACCAGTTCGCCGAAGCTTTCTCCCGCGCGTGGTTCAAGCTGACGCACCGAGACATGGGACCGGTCGCGCTCTACAAGGGGCCGCTTGTTCCGAAAGAAACGCTGATCTGGCAGGACCCGATCCCGGCGGTCGATCATCCGCTGATCACGGAAAGCGACGCCGCAGACTTGAAAGCGAAGATTCTCGCCTCCGGCGTTTCGGTGCGCGACCTCGTCTATACGGCGTGGTCGGCGGCTTCGACCTTCCGCGGATCCGACAAGCGCGGCGGCGCCAATGGCGCGCGCATTCGCCTCGCGCCGCAAAAGGACTGGGAAGTCAACGAGCCGAAACGGCTCGCCGACACGCTCGCCAAACTTGAAAGCGTGCGCGGCGCGTTCGGCAAAAAGGTCTCGCTGGCGGACGTCATCGTCCTCGGCGGCGCGGCTGCGATTGAGAAAGCCGCGAAGGACGCCGGCCTTTCGATTATGGTTCCCTTCACGCCGGGACGCACGGACGCGTCCGCAGACCAGACGGACGCTGATTCCTTCAGGCCGCTCGAACCGCGCGCCGACGGTTTCCGCAATTATGTTTCGGACCGTTCGGTCATGGCGCCCGAAGAGGCTCTTATCGACAAGGCGCAGCTTCTCGGCCTATCGGCGCCTGAAATGACGGCGCTCATCGGCGGCCTGCGTGTGCTCGGCGCCAATTTCAGCGCCGCCAAGGAAGGCGTCTTCACGCATGACGACGGCAAGCTGACAAACGACTTCTTTATCAATCTCCTCAGCATGGAAAATGAATGGAAAGAAGTCGGAGACAACAAATATGAAGGCCGCGACCGCAAAACCGGAAAGGTCAACTGGACTGCGACGCGCGTCGATCTCGTCTTCGGCTCGAACGCGCAACTGCGGGCGATTGCCGAGGTTTACGGATCAAACGATGCGAAAGAGAAATTCGCGAAGGATTTCGTCACCGCGTGGAACAAGGTGATGAACGCCGACCGGTTCGACCTCGACTAGATCGCGAAGCCATCATGAAACGGCCGGCGCGCAGGCGCCGGCCGTTTTCATTTGCGCCAGTCGATGAAATAAGCGACATACGCGGCGCATTCGGCGCCGTTTGAATTCTCCGCCCGCATGCGCTTATGGTCTTCTTGTCCGTCTGCTTCTCGGCCCGCCGAATTTCCATCACTTACGGTTTTCTAAATGAGCGCATATCCGACAGCCTTCGAAACAGCGTTGCAGGCTGCAATCGACGGGAAAACTAAACCACTTGGCGCGCTCGGCCGCATCGAAACCCTGGCTGCACGCCTCGCGCGCATTCAAGGAACGCTGAAGCCGCGAGCAAAGACCTGTTCGCTGACAATCTTCGCCGGCGACCATGGCATGGCGCAAGCCGGCGTTTCAGCCTTCCCCCAAGATGTGACGCGCCAAATGGTTGCGAATTTTCTGACCGGCGGCGCGGCCGCAAACATCTTCGCAAAGACGCTCGATATTTCAGTCTCCGTCGTCGACGCCGGCGTCGCCGGCGCCCCGATCCGGCATCCAGCCCTCATAGATCGCAAAGTCGCGCCGGGCACGGCGAATGCGATCGAGGAACCTGCGATGACGGATGCTGAATGCCGGAAAGCGCTGGAGTTTGGCCTAGAAATCGGGCGAACGGCGCAGACGGATGCGGTCTGTTTCGGAGAGATGGGCATTGGCAATACTTCCTCCGCCAGTCTCATCGCAGCGAAGCTGACCGACCTGCCGGTCGGCGCATTGGTCGGCGCCGGCACGGGCCTCGACAATGACGGACTATTGCGCAAACGCGCATTGCTAGAGAAAGCCGCATCCCGAACGCCGTCGCACCTCGATGCTGATACCGCGCTTCGCGAATATGGCGGCTATGAGATCGCCATGATGGCCGGCGCCATGATCGGCGCGGCGGAAGAAAAACGCATTGTGATCGTTGATGGATTCATAGCTGGCGCGGCAGCGCTTTGCGCGTGCGCAATCGCGCCTGATTGCGAGGCGTCTTTCATCTATGGCCATCGCTCGGCTGAAGCCGGGCATGCGCGGGTTCTGGAAGCGCTCAACGCATCTCCCCTCCTCGATCTTGATATGCGCCTCGGCGAAGGCACGGGCGCTCTTCTCGCCTGGCCGCTGGTCAAAGCCGCAGCCGCCATGCTCTGCGACATGGCGAGCTTTGAAAGCGCGGGCGTATCCGGCCCCGCCGCCGGCGTTTCCCCTTGAAGAACGAAGCCGCCATTTTCCTTCTGGCGCTGCAATTTCTGACGCGCCTGCCAGTCCCCTCCGGACAGATCTATTCGCCTGAGCGGCTCGCCGCTTCGATCAAATACTATCCGCTTGTCGGGGCGATCGTGGGCGCGCTTTGCGCAGCCGTATATTGGGCGGCGGATATCGTCTTCCCGGGCGCCATTCCGGCGGTTCTCGCGATCGCCGCCGGCTTGCTCATAACGGGCGCCTTTCATGAGGACGGCCTCGCCGACACGTTCGACGGCGTCGGCGGCGGCGTCACCCGCGAACAGTCGCTCACGATAATGAAAGACTCGCGCATCGGAACCTATGGCGCGGCGGCTCTCATCCTGGCGTTTGCGCTCAAGGCCGCGGCGTTGACAATTCCTTCTGCGCTGCTCGCCTGTTCTGCGCTTGTCGTCGGTCACGGTCTTTCGCGACTATCAAGCGTTCTCGTCATCGCGACGAGCCGCTACGTCCGAGGTGAAGGCGCGGCGAAACCTGTTGCGAACGGCGCCTCGCCATCGGCGCTTGTCGTCGCTTTCGGCGGCGGCCTCCTCCTCCTGACAATATGGCTTTCCTTCTGGCCGGTCCCCTCTCTCCTGTGGGCGGGGCTTGGCCTTTGCGTCGGCCATGTCGCCATGCGCCTCTTTTTCGAGCGCAAACTTGGCGGCTACACCGGCGATACGCTGGGCGCCGTGCAGCAGGCGAGCGAAATCGGTTTCTATCTCGGGCTGGCGGCGTGGGTCTGATTCTCATCCGCCATACGACACCCGCAGTGAAGACCGGCGTTTGCTACGGGCGCGCCGATCTTGATGTCGCCGCGAGCTTTGAAAGCGAAGCGGACGCGCTTTTCGAAAAACTGCCCTACGCAGAGCTGATCGTGTCGAGCCCGCTTCAACGCTGCCTCAAACTCGCCGAGCGCCTCAGCGCCGCATTGTCACTGTCGACGACTGTCGATCCTCGAATTGCAGAGATGGATTTCGGCGCTTGGGAGGAGTTGCCGTGGTCTGAAATCCCTCGCGAAGAACTTGACGCATGGGCGAAGGATTTCATGCACGCACGCCCTCACGGCGGCGAAAGCGTCGCGATGCTCAGGGCGCGCACCCTGGATGCGCTGGCCGAACTTCGCGCCGCGCGCCAGCCGACGCTTATCGTCACCCATGCCGGCGTCATAAAGGCGGCCCTTTCAACAGGCGACAGCGCCGATCACTTCCGGACAGAGATCGGCTTTGGCGAATTTGTCGTCCTTCCGCCGCATGAGGAAGACCAATCATGAGCGACGCCGACACGCACAAGGCCGAAATGCGCAAGCTTCAGGCCGAGCAAAAACGCAAGACCTCGGAAGCGAAAGATCCTGGGCGCGGAATCGTCCTCATCCACACCGGCGACGGAAAAGGAAAGTCGAGTTCGGCGTTCGGCGTGATCATCAGGGCGCTCGGCTGGGGACAGAAAGTCGGCATCGTCCAATTCATCAAGGGCAAGTGGGTCACCGGCGAGCGGCAATTTTTCAAAAAGATCGGCGGCGTCGATTGGCGCACGATGGGCGAAGGCTTCACCTGGGACACGCAGGACCGCGACCGCGACATCGCCGCAGCGCAGTCTGCTTTCGCCCATGCGAGCGAGATGCTTCGGAGCGGCGACTATGATCTCGTTGTGCTCGATGAGATCAATATCGCGCTGCGTTATGACTACCTGTCGCCGGCGACCGTTATCGACGCTCTGAAAGCGCGATCGAATCGCACAAGCGTTATCCTGACCGGCCGCGACGCACCACCCGACTTGTGCGAATACGCCGATCTCGTCAGCGAGGTGCGCGAGGTGAAACACCCTTTCAAAGCGGGCTTCAAGGCGCAGCGGGGAATTGATTTCTGAACGCCGCCGCGTTTCTTCGACGCCGGGCGAATTGACAAATTCCGAGGGCTGCAACACTAATCGCACCCAGATGGCGCCCCCTAACAGGGGCCAAAGGGGAATCCGGTGCGAATCCGGAGCTGTGCCCGCAACTGTCAGCCAGTAGCTGACGGCCACGATGTCACTGGAGCCAGACCGTAAGGCGAGGCGCTGGGAAGACGGCCGGAAGCGTTGATCGGCAAGCCAGGAAACCCGCCATCGCGTCGCTCGTCCGGAGTCCGGGAAGAGTTCTCGCGGGCGGGAAGGCGGAGTTCGCCTCTCCTCAGTAGCGACACCTGAGAAATGTCCGGCCGCCCGCATGTCGTCAGGCATGAGGCCGAAAGTCGTTATGCGGCGCGTCTGTCCTTGGGCGGCGTGATGCGCGCGAGGAGAGAATGCATGTTCCATCGAACGGCGCTGTTGAGCGCCGCCGCCTTAAACCTTATCGCGCCGTTCAACGCGGCGGCCGAGACATACGCGGCCCCAGAACGCGACACCATTATTGTCAGGGGCTCGCGCCTCAGCCAGACGGCGACGGAAGTCGGGTCCAGCGTCACCATCATCACAGCCCAAGACCTTGAAGAACTCGGGTTTGATTTCGCCCTCGACGCCGTCGCTGCGGCGCCAGGCGTTACGATCAATTCCAACGGCGCGTTTGGCGGTCAGGCGAGCGTGCGCATCCGCGGCGCATCGAGCGAGCAAACGCTCGTCCTCATCGATGGTGTGCCCGTCAACGATCCAAGCTCACCAGGCGGCGGCTTCAACTTCGCAAGGCTCGATACCGAAAACATCGAACGGATCGAGGTCCTCAAAGGCCCGCAATCAACGCTGTGGGGCACCGATGCGATCGGCGGCGTTATCTCGATAACGACGAAAAAACCTGAAACCGGATTTGGCGGCGCCCTGTTCGGCGAATACGGATCGTTCGACACATTCCGCGGCGGCGCTTCAATTGAAAATGCTGGAGACGTCGGCGATTTCCGTCTGGCGATCGTCGGAACATCGTCGGAAGGCATTTCCAAAGCCGACGAGAACAACGGAAACTCGGAAAAGGACGGCTATGACGCCCTGACCCTTGCGGCGAAAGGCGGTCTCAATCTCGGCGGCGGCGCGCGCCTGTCGACCGATGTTCTCTGGACTGATGCGAGCGCCGAATTCGACAGTTTCGTCAGCGGCGCCCAGGGCAGCGTCGGCGATGGCGATGAGGTGAGCGAATCCCAGGAACTCTCGGCCAATATCGCGTTGCGAGCGCCGCTCTTTAACGGACGGCTCGATAACCTTGTGATGTTCGGTTATTCCGACATCTCGCGAGAAAACTTCACCAATGGCGCGTCAACCTTTAACGCTGACGGCGACCGCATGATCTATCGTTATCAGGGCACGTTCACGATCAACGACATGAACGCGCTCGCTTTCGGCGCAGAACGGGATGAATCGACGGCCAGTGGCGACGAGACGTCGATCAACAGCCTGTTCGCTCTTTACGAATTCAAGCCGTTTCAATCGCTGACGCTAACCGGCGGCGTCCGCTATGACGATCATGAGCGCTTTGGCGGCGAAACGACCGGTCGTGTGGCGGCCGCCTACAATCCGACCGAGACGCTGACGCTGCGCGCAAGCTGGGGTCAGGGGTTCAAGGCGCCAACCATTTTCCAGTCGACTTTCATCTGCGGGTTTTGCGGATTGACGGCGCCAAACGCCAATCTACTGCCGGAAACGTCCGAAGCCTTCGATGTCGGCGTCGAATGGCGTTCGCCCGACGGAAGGGCCGAAGCGGGTGTCACCTATTTCAATCAGGACTCGGAAAACCTCATCGATTTTTCTTTCACCGCCGGGTACGACAACATCGCCTTCGTCGAGAGCAAGGGCGTTGAAGTTTTCGGCCTTTACGAATTGACGAGCTGGCTGACGCTTTCCGGCAATTACGCCTATATTGACTCTGAAGACGGGTCCGGCGCGCAGCGCACGCGCTTGCCGAAACACTCAGGCGATGTGAGGCTGTCATTCGATCCGGACGGGCCGCTCTCCGCCGCCCTTCTCGTTCGGCATAATGGCGAGGAGATTAACACGGACGGCACGACGCTCGACGCATGGACGCGCGTCGACCTCAACGCCCGCTACAAGATCACCGACAGGATTGAATTGTTCGGTCGCATCGAAAATCTCTTCAATGCGACCTACCAGCAGATCCTCGGCTATGGCGCGCCCGGCCTCTCCGGATCGCTCGGCGTCAGATTGCGCTACTGAACCCTATGCTGAAACTGACGATCCTCCTTTCGTTCTTCTCTCTCGCCGCCTGCGGCGCGCAATCCGCGCTGTCTCCAAACGAGACGGCGCGACCGATGAGGATCGTCAGCCTCGATTACTGCGCCGACCAGTTCGTTCTCAAATTCGTCGACAAGGACCGCATCCTCGCCGTCTCCCCCGACGCCGGAAAGGAATTCTCCTATATGCGCGACGCCGCCAAAGGCGTGCGCGTAGCCCGCCCGGTCGCCGAAGACGTGATCATTTTGAAGCCCGATCTTGTTGTGCGGTCTTATGGCGGGGGTCCGAACGCGGCTGCCTTTTTCGAACGGGCCGGCGTGCCGGTTCTCAATGTCGGATGGGCGGGCGATGTTGAAGCGGTCATCGCCAATATCGAGCGCATGGCGGATGAACTCGGCGAGCCTCAACAGGGGCAAGCGGTCATTGCTGACATGCGCGCGCGGCTGGCGGCGATAGCCTCGACCCGGTCCAGCCGCAGCTCTCTCTACATGACGCCGTCCGGCGTCACATCGGGCCCCGGATCGCTCATTCATGAAATGCTGCTCGCCGCCGGCCTCGTCAATTTTCAGGAGGAGCCAGGCTGGCGATCCATTCCGCTCGAACGACTCGCCTATGATCAGCCGGACCTCATTGCGGCGGCCTTTTTCGGAAACCATACCAATCATCTCGACGCCTGGAGCGCGATGAACCATCCCGTAGCGCAGACGCAGCTTAAAGATCGCGACGTCGTCGCGCTCGAAGGCGCGTGGACGTCATGCGGCGGGTGGTTCCTAATGGATGCGATCGAGGCGCTCGCCGAAGGTGCTGTCCAATGAAGGCAGCGCGGTATTTGACGCCAGGCCTGTTGCTCGCAAGCGTGCTGGCGATTTTCGCCGCGTGCCTGCTCGGCTCAACCCCGCTTTCGCCGGATCGTGTGTTGTCAGCGTTTTTCGGCGTCGCCGACGCGGGCGATCAGCTGGTCGTGTGGTCGATCCGTCTGCCGCGCGCGCTTGCCGCATTCCTCGTCGGCGCCGCGCTTGGCCTTAGCGGCGCAGCGCTTCAGGGACTGCTGCGCAATCCGCTCGCCGAACCGGGCGTGCTCGGCGTTTCTGCAACAGCCTCGCTCGCTGCGACATTCGCGCTCTATTACGGCCTCGTCTCTTTCAGCTCATGGGTATTGCCTATCGCCGCCATCCTCGGCGCGCTCGCTGCGACAGCTTTATTGACGCTTGCAGCGATCCGCACGCAGTCGATCGTCACGCTGATCCTGATCGGCGTCGGGCTTTCGAGCTTTGCCGGCGCGGCGATGAGCCTCGTCATGAACCTTGCGCCGAACCCCTTCTCGCTGTCGGACATGATCAACTGGATGCTCGGCTCCGTCGCCAATCGCAGCTTCGGCGAGATCACGCTCGTGCTGCCATTCATGATCGCCGGCGCTGCAATCCTGTATCTGACGCGCAACGGCCTGTCGGTCCTGACGCTCGGGGAAGAAGCCGCCATCGGCGTCGGTCTCAATCTTCGACAGCAACGCATTCTGACCGTCCTTGGCGCCGGTCTCGCCACCGGCGCCTCTGTCGCCCTCGCGGGAGCGATCGGTTTCGTCGGCATCGTCGCGCCGCATATCGTAAGACCGTTTGTCGGATATGATCCCGCCCGATCGCTCATTCCCTCCGCGCTGCTTGCAGGATTGATTCTTGTGCTCGCGGATATCGGCGTCCGGCTGGTGCATACGGACAATGAGCTAAAACTTGGCGTCGTCGCTGCGCTGATCGGGGCGCCGGCTTTCGTCTGGATCGCCATGCAAAGGCGAACGACCCATGACTGAACTTGCTGTCAGCGACATGACTCTCATGGCCAAGACCATCGCGCTGGTCGAAGCCGCAAGCTTTCGGCTGGCGCCCGGCGAGCTTGTCGTCCTTCTGGGACCGAACGGCGCGGGAAAAACGAGCCTCTTGCGCGGGGCGCTGGGTCTCCAAAAACCCGCTTCAGGCGTCGCCGCTCTCGACGGCGTGAACACGTCTGCGCTGAGCGCGATGCAACGCGCGCGCAACCTCGCCTATCTGCCGCAGATTCGCCCGCTTGCCTGGCCGAACCGGGTGCGCGACGTCGTCGCGCTCGGCCGCTTCAGCCATGGCGCTGCGCTCGGACGTCTTAAAGGCGCAGATGCCGACGCCGTTGAGCGCGCGATTATCGCCTGCGATCTCGTTCGCTTTGCCGCCCGACGCACCGACACCTTGTCCGGCGGCGAACTTGCGCGCGTTCACTGCGCACGCGCTTTCGCTGCCGAAGCGCCTCTTTTCATCGCGGACGAACCAACCGCCGCACTCGACCCGCGCCACCAGTTCCGCATCATGGATCTCATACGCGATTATGTGGGGCGCGGCGGCGGCGCGCTGGTCGTTCTTCATGACATTCACCTCGCCGCGCGATATGCGACGCGCCTGATCTGGATGAAAGACAAGCGCATACTCGCCGACGGCTCTTTCGCAGAGACCGTCACTGCTGACCGGCTGGAAACTGTGTATGGCGTAAAAGCGCGCGTGAACGGCCTCACCGTGGAGATGGACGGAGCGTTGTGACGGCAAGGGCGCTGATGCTTCAGGGTACAGGTTCCGATGTCGGCAAGTCGGTGCTGACCGCCGCGCTCTGCCGCATCGCCCGACGCCGCGGCGTCAACGTTGCGCCATTCAAACCGCAAAATATGTCGAACAACGCCGCCGCCTGCCCGTCCGGCGGCGAAATCGGGCGGGCGCAGGCGCTGCAGGCGCTCGCAGCCGGCCTCGAGCCCTGCGTCGACATGAACCCTGTGCTGTTAAAACCTCAAACCGACTGCACGGCGCAGGTGGTTGTGCGCGGACGCGCGACGGAAGCGATGGATGCGGCCGACTACATGGCGCGCCGCGACCAGCTGATGAACGCTGTCATGGAGAGTTTTGAGAATCTCGCCGCGCGCCACGACCTTATTCTTGTCGAAGGCGCCGGCAGCCCCGCCGAAATCAATCTCCGCGCGCGCGACATCGCCAATATGGGATTTGCGCGCCGCGCCGGAACGCCGGTCTGTCTGATCGGCGATATAGAAAAGGGCGGCGTCATCGCCGGCATCGTCGGCACAAAAGCGGTGCTTGATCCCGATGACGCAGAGATGATTTGCGGGTTCCTCGTCAACAAGTTCCGCGGCGATCCGCGCCTTTTCGATGACGGCGTCGAAGAGATCGAACGCCGCACGGGATGGCCGTGTTTCGGCGTGGTTCCCTGGCTGTCGGCGACAGCTCGCCTTCCCGCTGAGGACGCCGTCATTCTCGACCGCCCGGCGCGATCACCGGGCGGCGCATTGAAAATCGTCGCGCCTATGCTCTCAAGAATCGCCAATTTCGACGACGCCGATCCGTTGAAACTGGAACCCGGCGTCGATTTTCAATGGACGCCGCCGGGATCGCCGATCTCGCGCGATGCGGATGTCATCATTCTCTTCGGCACGAAATCAACGCTCGGCGATCTCGAATTCCTGCGCGCGCAAGGCTGGGATCATGACATTATCGCGCATGCCCGCGCGGGCGGGCGAGTGCTCGGCGTTTGCGGCGGCTACCAGATGTTGGGACGAAAGATCTCCGATCCGGAAGGCGTTGACGGCACGCAAGGCGAAGCGTACGGGCTCGGCCTTTTGGATGTCGAAACAATCATGACGCGCGAGAAAAAAGTCGCGACCGTGAACGCTGTTTGCGCCGTCACCGGCGAAACGATCAGCGGCTATGAAATTCATATGGGGCGCACGCAAGGTGCGGACGCCGCGCGACCTTTCGCTTTCATTGACCGAACGCCGGACGGCGCGCGCAGCGCAGACGGCCTGATCGAAGGCGCCTACCTGCACGGCGCATTCTCCAGCGACGGATTCCGCCGCGCCTGGATGAAGCGCGCCGGCGCTGACGCCGGCGCCGATATTAGCTACGGCGCACATGTCGAGCGCGCGCTAGACGCCCTTGCGGACGGCGTAGAAGCGGCCGTCGATACCGACGCGCTCTTCAACCTGGCGCGAGCGAGAAGCTGGGCGCCGGGCGCACCATGAATTTTCCAGCTTTGATGCTCGCCGCCTGGGCGATTGAAGCGGCTATCGGCTGGCCGAGCCGGCTTTATCGACACATTCGTCACCCGGTCGTCTGGCTGGGCGCCGGCGTCGCGACCCTGGAAAGAAAGCTCAACGCACCGCACCTATCTCACGCCGCGCGTTACGCGACAGGCGCGTCAGCGACGCTGTTGATCGTTATCGCTGTCACGGCTTTCGCATGGGCCAACTCTCTCCTACTCCCTCCGACATGGCCTGGTTTTCTTGTCGAAGCCTTCATCGCATCAAGCCTTATCGCATCACGAAGTCTCTACATGCATGTCGCCGCCGTTGCGGTTCCGTTGAGCGTCAATGACCTCGCAGCGGCGCAGATGGCGGTCTCAAAGATTGTCGGACGCGATCCGGCCCATCTCGACGAAGCCGGCATTGCGCGAGCAGCGATGGAGAGCCTTTCGGAAAACGCGTCCGACGGCGTCGTCGCGCCGCTTTTCTGGGGCGCGTTGTTCGGCTTGCCGGGAATTGCGGCTTACAAATCAATCAACACGCTCGATTCGATGATCGGTCATCGTAATGAAAGATATTCAGCCTTCGGCGGATTTGCAGCGCGCCTCGATGATATCGCCAACCTCGTTCCGGCCCGATTGACAGGACTGCTGATCGCCGCGGCAAGCATTCGCCCGCAGGCTTTCTCCATCATGATCCGCGACGCGCGCCGCCATCGCTCACCCAATGCAGGTTGGCCGGAAGCCGCCATGGCGGGCGCGCTCGGCGTGCGTCTCTCCGGTCCGCGCATCTATGGCGATCGGGTCAGCGACGAGCCCTGGCTGAACGCCGGCGCGCGCGATCCTGACGCGAAAGACCTGCGATCCGGATTGTTTCTGTACATCAAAGCCATGGCGCTCGGCGCAGCGCTTCTCGGCATCGCGTGGAGACTTACGGCGTGAGCGGCGATCTTCTCCATGGCGGCGCGCTCGACCGGATGCGCACCGCTTTCCCTGACGCGCCCGAACCCTGGATCGATCTGTCGACCGGCATCAACCCCTGGCCCTATCCTGACACATCCGTCACGCCGGCGTCGCTCCATCACCTGCCGACCAACGCCGCCAGCCTCGCCTGCCGCAAGGCCATGACGAAAGCGTTCGGCGCGCCGGAGGAAAGCCTGCTCATCGCGCCGGGAAGCGAAATCCTGATCCGCTTGCTGCCGACTGTAATCAGTCTACGGAAAATATCTCTTCTAAGTCCGACCTATGGAGACCATGCAAACGTCTGGCGCGGCGCCGGCGTCAAGATCATCAATACGGCCGACCCGCTCGCCTTCGCCGATGAAGTCGATGCGGTCGTCGTTTGCAATCCGAACAATCCGGACGGACGCACATTTTCACCCGACGCGCTTGATGCTGCGCGACGCCGCCTCGCCGCGCGCGGCGGCTGGCTGATCGTCGATGAAGCCTATTGCGATCTCGATCCGTCTTTGAGCGTTGCATCGCTTGGCGGCGCGGAAGGTCTTCTCATCCTGCGCTCATTCGGAAAATTCTACGGCCTTGCAGGGTTAAGGCTCGGCGCGATCATCGCGCCTGAAAGCCTCAGGTCGCACATCGCGGCGCGCCTCGGCGTGTGGCCGGCGTCCGGGCCGGCGCTTGAAATCGGCGCACGCGCCTATGCCGATCATGCTTGGCGCTTATCAACACGGAAACACCTTGGCGCGGCGTCTCGGCGCCTGGATGGCGCACTTGTCGCAGACGGGCTTACCGTCGTCGGCGGAACCGACCTCTTTCGGTTTGTTGAAGCGGAGGATGCGCACAGCCTTTGGGAAAGACTCGCCCGCGCCGGCTTGTATGTCAGGCGGTTTGACTGGTCCGCACGCCATCTCCGAATCGGCCTGCCGCCGGATGCGAGCGCTCAGGATCGACTAGCGGCAGCTCTCACGCCTTCAGGGTGATCGGAAGCCCCGCCGCGACAAACTCCACCCTGTCGCAGACTGCGGCGACCTTCTGGTTGAGGCGTCCCTGCGCATCCCTGAATCGCCGGCCAAGCGGCGTTTCTGGAACGAGGCCAAGACCAATCTCGTTCGATACAAAAACAACCGAGCCCTCGATGCATTCGATCCCGTCACAAAGCGCCGCGATTTCATATTCAGCATCGCGCTCTGCGAGCATCAGATTCGAGAGCCACAGCGTCAGGCAATCGACAAGACAGACGGAGCCCGGCGCCGCGTGAACGTTGAGCGCACCGATTAGATCGAGCGGCGCCTCAACGGTTCTCCATCCGTTTTCCCGCTCGGCGCGATGCTTTGCGACACGCGCCGCCATCTCCTCATCGCGCGCCTCGGCAGTAGCGATAAAAATGCGGCCGGGAGAAAGCGCTTCAGCGGCGCGCAGCGCGCGTGCGCTCTTGCCGGACCGTGCCCCGCCCAGAATGAGACTTCGCGTCATACCGACTTCCTAGCTGGTCCTGCGCAGCCTATCGAACCGGGAACGGGCGATTCACCCTCACTCCCACTCAATTGTGCCGGGCGGTTTTGAGGTGACGTCGTAGACGACGCGGTTGACGCCCCGCACCTCGTTGATGATCCGTGTAGCGCAACGACCGAGAAATGCGTGATCGAAAGGAAAATAGTCGGCGGTCATGCCGTCGGTCGACGTAACGGCGCGCAACGCCAACACATGATCATAGGTGCGTTCATCGCCCATGACGCCAACCGTGCGAACGGGGAGCAACACCGCAAACGCCTGCCATATCTCGTCATAGAGACCGGCCTTGCGAATCTCGTCGAGATAGATCGCATCCGCTTTGCGCAGAATATCCGCCCTTTCCTTCGTCACCTCGCCCGGAATGCGAATCGCGAGTCCCGGCCCCGGGAAAGGGTGGCGCGAAACGAAATGATCAGGCAGTCCAAGCTCGCGCCCGAGCGCCCTCACCTCATCCTTGAATAGCTCGCGCAACGGTTCGACGAGCTTCAGATTCATCCGCTCCGGAAGACCGCCGACATTATGGTGCGACTTGATTGTCACCGACGGTCCGCCGTCGAAGGAAACGCTTTCGATGACGTCCGGGTAAAGCGTTCCTTGCGCCAGAAATGCTGCGTTCTCGATTTTTTTCGCTTCCGCCTCGAACACGTCGATGAACGTCGCGCCGATAATCTTGCGCTTCTTCTCAGGATCGTCGACGCCTGCAAGCTTGCCGAGGAACAGGTCCTCCGCCTGAACGTGCACGAGCGGAATGTTGTAACTGTCGCGGAAAAGGCGAACGACTTCTTCACCCTCGCCGGCGCGCATCAGTCCCGTATCGACGAATACGCATGTCAGCTGCTCGCCGATCGCTTCGTGAATAAGCACCGCAGCGACCGATGAATCGACGCCGCCCGAAAGACCGCAAATGACGCGCGCCGACCCAACCTGTTTTCTGATCTGCGCGATCGCTTCGGATCGGAACGAGGCCATCGACCAGTCGCCGGTAAGCCCGGCGATCTTCCTGACGAAATTACGCAGGAGTTTCGCGCCGTCCGGCGTGTGCGCGACTTCAGGATGAAACTGGACGGCATAGATGTTGCGCCTTGAATCATGGATGGCTGCGAAAGGCGCGCCGTCCGATGTCGCGATCACTTCAAATCCATCAGGGATCGCGTTCACGCGGTCGCCATGGCTCATCCACACCTGATATTTGCCGCCGGTCTCCCAGACGCCGTCAAACAGAGGACTTTCCTTCTTCACCTCGACATGCGCGCGGCCGAATTCGCGATGATCGGACCGTTCGACGTCGCCGCCGAGCTGCGCGCAGATTGTCTGTTCCCCATAACAGATGCCGAGAACAGGCACGCCCGCCTCAAATACCGACTTGTCGGCGCGCGGGCTCGCCGCCGTTTTGACGCTCGCCGGCCCGCCCGACAGGATGATCGCCTTCGGCTTGTATTCGTCGATGAATTTTTCATCGGCGCGATTGAAGGGATGAATTTCGCAGTAAACGCCCGCCTCGCGCAGGCGTCGGGCGATCAATTGCGTCACCTGACTGCCGAAATCGACAATCAGGACGCGTTCATGCAGGGCGGCGTGGGGGTCAAGCGTCATGACGAGCCCTTAGCGGAGTCACGGCCCGACGCCAACGGTTCATCCGCCCCGGCCCTGCAATTTTGGGCATGCCGTTTCAGGGCTGCCCTTTTTTCCTTTGTTACAGGTCTTTGGGCTCGTCCAAGTGGTCCTTGGCGCCGCCGAGACCCTACTTGTAGGGGGTGAACGCCTTGGCCGGGGTCGTCCGGGGGTGGCGCCCACACCTTGATCTTCGGTCAGGCGGTTTTCCGCGTGAGCGCGTCGTAATGGGCGCGGTGGGCGGCTGCGCGTTCATGCGCCGCGGATTGGAACGGGTGAAAGCCCGGCCGGTACCACGAAAGATAGGGAAAAAAGACACGACGAAGGAAACCGGGCGACCAGAAAAGGTAGCTGAGCATTTCCCGAAGCGCGCGCGGCGCACGATCCGTTCGCGCGATGAGGCCGTAATTCCGAAGAATGATTTCAAATAGCATCCAGGTCGACAGGAGCATGAGGCCCACGCGGTAAAAATATCCCGGCCGCTTCGCCGCCAGCACATCGAAAGCGACGGCGCCGTGCTCGGCCTCTTCCATCGCATGCCAGACCCATAATTCGCGCATCGCCGGATCCGCATCACGCAGATAGGCCTCGTCATAAGTGATCTGGCCCGCGAGGACGCTGGTCATATGTTCCATGCAGGCGGTGATGCCAAGCGCGGCGTCGTCGCCGAGATCTTCCTCAATCCATTTGATTGTCTTCGCCTGAGCGCGCTCCATCGCGGCGACATCATAACCCGCGTCCGACAATCGCTTGTTGTATGCGCGGTGTTCGCGCGAATGAACGGATTCCTGCCCGACGAAGCCGCGCACCGCTGCGTTGAGAGCAGGGTCATCAATCTCCGCCGCGCCGCGTTTCACCGAGCGGATGAAAAAAGCCTCGCCGAGCGGAAAGCAGGCGGACAATGCGTCATAAAAACCCGTAACGCCGGCGCTGCCGCCGTGCCAGAGCATCGGAGACGCGGACAGGTCGAAATGGATGTCGCGAACCGGGATGGCCGCGCTTGAACCGGTCGACGCTGTCGCGTTTGCGCTCATTTCACCATGTCCTCTGCGTGGGAATATTAGGCATTGCGGCGCATAGGTCCAACGAAAAATCCGTCAGCGCCGATGCGCGCGGGCGTCAGGCGCAACGCGCCGTCCTGCGTCTCGCAGCGAGCGAGCGCGGCGCGCCCGTCAGCGGTGAGCAGACCGGTCGCATCGATTTGATCAAGGGCCCTCACCGGCTCGAATTCAGGATGCGCCGCGCGAAACGCGGCGAGCCGGTCTTCATTTTCCTCCATCATGAAGGAACAGGTGACGTAGACGATGCGCCCGCCCGGCTTTACGAAAAGCGCGGCGTCTTTCAGCACGCCGTCCTGTTCCGCCATGCGGCGCTTCAGCTGGTCTTCAGTAAGCCGCCATTTGGTGTCGGGATGGCGCCGCCATGTGCCCGAGCCCGTGCAGGGCGCGTCAACGAAAACGACATCCATCTTGCCGGCGAGCGCGTCGAGCGCGGCCTTGTCAGTCGCCGGATTGACGATCTGCAGATTGCGAACGCCGGCGCGGCGCACGCGGTCATAAAGCGGCTGCAGGCGCCGCGCGTCATTGTCATACGCGTATAGCTGGCCTTTGTTCTCCATGATCGCGGCAAGCGCCAGTGTCTTACCGCCGCCGCCAGCGCAAAGATCAAGAACCTGCGCGCCCTTGACATCGCCGGCCGCGAGCGCCGCGATCTGGCTGCCGAGATCCTGCACCTCGACCCAGCCCTTGTTGAAAGCCGGGATCACGGTGACTGCGGGCGTCCGATCCGTCGCATCGGGCGCAGCGATGCGCAGCGCGGTTTTAAGAAACGGGTGCGGAACGGCGCCGACAATCTTTACCGCATCACCGGCCTTTTCTGTTGTCGACTGCAACGTGTTGATCCTGAGATCGACGTCGGCGCGCGTAGCGAACGCCAGCATTTCTTCCTGCGCGGCATCGCCGAACGCCCGTCCGACGGCAGATCCCAGAAAATCAGGGAAATCCGCGAGCGCAGAAATTCTCGCTTCACCCCCGCCCCCTTTCCCGTCAACGGAAGAGTGAGACAATGACAGATTCGCCCTTTCCTCATCCGTCAGCGGCCCCGGTCCATGCGGCTCTTCCGCGGCGAGCGCTGCGATGTCGTCAATGCCGCGTCCCCACAACAGTTTGAGCGCGGCGAGCGTCGCAGCGCGTGGCGATTTATCGCCCATCATCAGGCCGAGCGATGACCGCCGCCGCAACACATCAAGACAGAGCCCCGAAATCCAGGCGCGGTCTTTCGCGCCTGCAAAACGCGCATTCCTCGCCCAGTCGGCGATCGCCGTCTTTAACGGCACGCGACGGCGTTCGAAATCTTCAAGAATTTCTATCGCCGCTGAAACGCGCCCGGAATCCCTCACGCTCTTTCCTTCTGAATCTTAGGAAGGCGTCGGATAGTTCGGCGCTTCGCGTGTAATCTTCACATCGTGCACATGACTTTCGCGGAGACCGGCATTCGTTATTTTCACGAACCGCGCGCGGCTCTGCAGCTCTTCAATCGTCGGCGCGCCGACATAGCCCATCGAAGCGCGAACGCCGCCGACAAGCTGGTGCAGGATCGGGCCAGCCGGTCCTTTATAGGGCGTCTGACCTTCAATCCCTTCCGGCACGAGCTTCATCTGCTCAGTGACATCGGCCTGGAAATAGCGATCCGCCGACCCGCGCGCCATTGCGCCGATCGATCCCATGCCGCGATAGGATTTATAAGGCCGCCCCTGATAAAGAAAAATCTCGCCCGGCGCTTCGTCCGTGCCTGCGAGAAGCGAGCCGATCATCACGCAGTCAGCGCCGGCCGCGAGCGCCTTTGCAATGTCGCCCGAATATTTGATGCCGCCATCGGCGATGACGGCGGCGCCTGTTCCCTTCGCGGCGCGCGCAGCGTCCATAACGGCGGTTAGCTGCGGCACGCCGACGCCTGCAACAATGCGCGTCGTGCAGATGGAGCCCGGACCGATGCCAACCTTGATCGCATCGGCGCCCGCCTCGATCAGCGCCTTCGCGCCCTCAAAGGTCGCGATATTCCCGGCGATTACCTGTGTCGCGTTTGAGGCTTTCTTGATGCGCGTCACCTGTTCCAGCACCTGGCTCGAATGGCCGTGCGCCGTGTCGATGACGACGACGTCGCAGCCCGCGTCGATCAGCGCTTCAACGCGCTCGAACCCCTTATTGCCGACCGTCGAGGCGGCGGCGACACGCAGACGCCCTTCGGCGTCTTTTGCGGCGTTCGGGTATTTCTGCGCTTTTTCGATGTCCTTGACCGTAATGAGGCCGATGCAGCGATAATCGCCGTCGACAACGATAAGGCGTTCGATGCGGTGCTGGTGAAGGAGGCGCGTGATCTCTTCGCGGCTCGCATGCGGTCGAACCGTAACGAGATTTTCTTTCGTCATCAGATCGGCGACGCGCTGCTTGCCGTCTGACGCGAACCGCATGTCACGGTTCGTCAATATGCCGACAAGCTTGCCGCCCTTCTCCACCACCGGGAAGCCGGAAATCTTTCTTTCATCCATGATCTTCCAGGCTTCATCGAGCGTCGCATCAGGTGAAAGCGTGAGCGGATTGACGACCATGCCGCTTTCAAATCGTTTCACGCGGCGAACATGCTCGGCCTGTTCCTCAACCGAGAGATTGCGATGAAGAACGCCGACGCCGCCGTTCTGCGCCATGGCGATCGCCATTTCAGCTTCCGTCACCGTGTCCATCGCGGAAGAAAGGATCGGGATGTTGAGCGTGATTTCCTTCGTCAACCGCGCCTTCGTCGACACCTGGGACGGCATCACTTCCGATGCGCCCGGTTCCAGCAACACGTCGTCGAATGTCAGCGCTTCACGAACCTGCATGATCGTCTCTTACTCCTCGGCGAAAAGATAAACTGAAAACTCATCGGCGGGCTGCTCGTCGCTTTCCCAGGCGCGCCGCTGTTCAAAGCGCAACGCGCCCTCGCCCGCGCCGGTCACCTTGAACAGAAACGCTTCCCAATGGCTGCCGCCGGCGAAGCCGGGCTCAAGCTGCGCCGATGAGGTCGGCCCGCCATATTCGCCAGCGGGTTCGAGAAAAGCCGGCGTTTCAACCGGCGCCCACATGTAACCGGCGGTCGGAACGCCGACGAGTTCAACGGCGATCGTCGTTCCAACCTTGGCGGTGACGTTCTGGCTGTCGCTTTCGCCTTTGATGACGAGAGCGACGCCGGCGGGCGTCGGCGCTTTTAAAGTGCCGCCGCTCTCATTCGCATCATCCGGTGTCGAATTGGCGCAGGCTGCAAGCAGCAACGATGCGATCGCAACATATTTGATCATGGCTTCGCCTTCTTGAACCCCGTCGCAACGACATACATTTCCGCCGAGTCCGCACGGCTCGCTTTCGGCTTGGCGTGTTTGACGACGGCGAAATTTTCCTTGAGGCGCGAAAGGAGATCGCCTTCGGCGCCGCCCTGAAAAACCTTGCAGACGAACGCGCCGCCATCGCTCAGAACATCTTCCGCAAAATCAAGTGCGGCTTCAGCGAGCGCGATGATGCGAATGTGGTCGGTGTTCTTGTGGCCGGTCGTCGGCGCCGCCATGTCAGAGAGAACGACATCCGCTTCGCCGCCTAGAAGCGTCTTCAGTTTTTCCGCGGCGCCGTCCTCAAGGAAATCGAGTTCGAGATGATCGGCGCCCGTCACATGCGGCAGCGATAGATAGTCAATGCCGACGACTTTTGCTGCGCCCGCCTCGACCGCCGCCTGCAGCCAGCCGCCCGGCGCGCAGCCGAGGTCCACGACGCGCGATCCATTGCGGATCAGATGAAATTTCTCGTTGATCTCTTTCAGCTTGTAGGCGGCGCGGCTGCGATAGCCCTCGGCTTTCGCCCGCGCGACATAGGGATCGTTCAATTGCCGGTCGAGCCAGAGCGTCGAGGAGAGCTTTCTCTTCTTCGCTGTCTTGACGTTGACGCGCATATCGCGCTGGCCGGCGCCCGCACTGTCATCGTCGGGAAGTTTCTTGAGGCCGCGCTTTTCGGGAACCGCGCCGAGCGCTGTCTGCGCCTGATCGGTCGGTTGGCGTTTTTTTGGCTTCGATGCGCCCTTGGATGCTTGTCGCCGGCGTTCCATGGCGCGCTATAGCAGAGGCGTTTTCGAGTCGCAAAGGGCGCATGAAACGCCCCGCCGACACGGTCGAACCGGCGTTCGCGCCGCCCCGCCAAGCTCTGACCGCCCATCAAGAATGCCCGCCATCTCGCTGAAAATCAGCGGAGAAATCGGGATTTGGTGGTTTTTCCTGTCCCGCCGCCTTCGCCTTGCATGCCCTGCCGAGCGCGCCCACAATCAGGGGGCGAACAGGGGAGCGAAGCGACCAACCAAGGAGGGCTCTATGGACGGAGTGCTTGGTCTCATCATCGGTCTCGCAATCGGCGCCGCCGGCGGCAACATCGCCGGTTATCTCATGAAAGAAAAAAGCCTCGGAACGTTATGGAATTCCGTCGTCGGAATTTTGGGCGGCGGCATCGGCTATTTTGTGCTCGGCCTTCTCGGCATCGCCGCGGGCGCGGGCGTCATCGGCAGCCTTGTCGCCGCGCTCATCGGCGGCGCCGTTTTGCTGTTCATTATCGCGCAAGTTCGAAAAACCTGACGCTTCGGGCTTGACGTAACGCCATTCATCCGCCGCATTATCGCGCGACGCGCAAATGCGTGCGGCGGTCGTTTGGTTGCGCGCTTTATGAAAGGATTGTGACATGTCTATGATCGAAACTCTCGGCAAAGCCGCCTTCAGCCAGATGACGCGCAATGCGTCAGCGAAGACCGGCATGAACGAATCCGCGGTCGCCGCGCTCATGCCGATCGCGACGGCGATGCTTCTCAACGGTCTGAAAAAGAATGTCGCGCGGCCCGAAGGCGCGGAAGCCTTGTCAAAAGCGCTTGCAAGACATGACGGCGGCCTTCTCGACAATCTCGGACGCGCCGCCGATGACGACGTGATGGCGGACGGCCAGGCTATTCTCGGCCACATCCTCGGCGGCAAGCAGGCGCAGGCGGAAGAAACGCTCGCCAAAGCGTCAGGCGTCGGCTCCGACCAGATCGCCAAGATCCTAGCGATGGCGGCGCCCGCCGTTCTTGCGGGCCTTGGAAAAGCGCAGCGCCAGCAGGGCCTCGATGCCCGCTCGCTCGCTGACTACGTGCAGTCGGAATCGGCGAAGGCGCAGACCCAGGCGCCGAACGAACTCTCGGGCCTGCTCAAATGGGTCGATTCCGACGGCGACGGGCGCATTGACGATGATATCGCCGGCCTCGCCGTCAAAGGCCTTGCCGGGTTGTTCGGCAAACGTTGATTTCAGCGCCGCAGAAGGAGAACGCCATGAACCTTTTCAAATTCGCACGAGACGCGGGCGAGGCGGTTCGAGAGTCTGTCGGCGGCCTCGCGGAGGGCATCAAGGACCGCATCACAGGCCACAAGACCGATGTGAAGGACCTCAAGGTCGAACACGCCGGCGAGAAGATCGTGCTCAACGGCACCGCGAAATCGCAGGCGGAAGCCGAGAAAGCCATCATCGCCGCCGGCAACACGCCCGGCGTTTCTGAGGTGGAAAGTCGCATCGAAGTCGAAGAGAAAGCGCCAGCCGCTGTCTTTTACACGGTCGTCAAAGGCGACACGCTGTCGAAGATCGCCAAGGCGCATTACGGTGACGCGATGAAATATCCCGTTATCTTCGAAGCAAACCGTCCGATGCTGACGGATCCGGATAAAATTTATCCGGGACAAGCGCTGCGCATACCGCCGCTCGGCTGAAATCAGGCGGCCGGCGGCGCGCCGCGACGTCGCCGCCGGATCCGCCGCCTCTCCCGCTCCCGATTATGCGCGCGGGACAGGCCGACGAGAATCCCTTCCCTCAGTCCGCGATCGGCGACGCGAATCCGCGAGGACGGCCATTCGAGCAGCAGCGCGTCGAGAATGGCGCACCCGCACACGACGAGATCCGCGCGCTCGACGCCGATGCACGGCTCATCTGCGCGTTCTTCGTAAGACATCGCGCGCAGTCTTTCCGTCGCGCCGCGCACGTCGATTTCGCTGAGCCAAAGCCCGTCGACTGCGTCGCGCCGGTATCGCGGCAGTCGGAGGTGAACGCCGGCGATCGACGTCACGGTGCCGGACGTTCCGAGAAAATGAGCCTCGCCCGCCATGAACGCGCCTTTCAGCCCCGCAGGATCGCCGAAGGCGGCAATCTCCTTGCGGACCGCATCGACGACGGATCGATAGACGTCGCTTGAAATATCCCGGCCGCCGAACCTCTCCGACAGGTTGACGACGCCGATCGGCAAAGACGTCCATGCGGCGATTTCGGTCGCCGCGCCGTTCTCGCCGTCGCGCGGGCGTACCCATGAAATTTCCGTCGAGCCGCCGCCGATATCGAAGATGAGACCGGCGGACGCATCGCGATCAAACAATTCAACGCATCCGGTGACGGCGAGGCGCGCTTCTTCCGCAGGCGTGATGATCTCGAACTCCAGTCCGGTCTCGTCGCGAACACGGTCGAGAAATTCCGGGCCGTTCGAGGCCGCGCGGCAGGCCTGCGTCGCAATGCACCGTTGCCGCGTGACGCCGCGCTTTTCGATTTTGTCGGCGCAAACCTTCAGCGCGTCGATCGTCCGATCCATCGCCGCTTTCGAAAGGGCGCCGGACCCGCTCACGCCCTCGCCGAGACGAACGATCCGGGAAAACGCATCGAAGACGCGAAACCCCTTGGGACGCGGGCTCGCGATTAAGAGGCGGCAATTATTCGTGCCAAGATCAAGCGCGGCGAAACGCGCCTGCGCCGGACGCCGGTCAGTGCGTTGGCGGGCGTCGGATTTTACGGGTGGGGTCCTGGCGGACTTTTCCGTCGCCTCAGCGCCGCCGCCCGGTAGCGCCCCGTTCGCCGTCGCCGTATCGACGCCGTTCGGCGTCCCCGGCGGCCGACGCCGTTGTCGGCGCCTCTTGGCCATCGTCCTTGCGTCCTCGCTGCGGGCCCGCCCGTAGGGGCCCCTGTCCGCCGGCAGGATAGCGTCCCGCGGCGGCGGAGGGCAACCTTTTGAAATTCGTCAGAAAATCAAATAGATACAGCAAACCGGCGGCGACGCGGACGCCCCGGCGAAGCGGGCCGACGGCTCGCTGACCCCGGCTCTCACTGCGGCAAAAAATCCGACGCCTGCGATCAGCAAAATCCATCCCCGGCGAATAACATCGCGCACGTTTCCCTCTCCCTCTTGAAGCGCACCTCTCCTGTCGGTTCGAACGGAACCGCCTGCGCGCCATTAAAAATTTGAACCGTCAAACTCCGCGTTCGAGGTCGCGGAATTCTTTTCTCAATGCGTATTCGCTGGACGTAACCGCCTGCTCCATATCGGCGATGCGCGCATCAAGCGCCCGAAACCGATGACGCAATTCCGAATAGGTCATCTTCGGGCGCATCGAATAATTCCGCCAGAAACGTTCTTCCTCCGGGTTTTCGTATCGCGTCGCGATCGGCTCACCCGGCGGCATGAAGATGGCCGCCGCGATATAGATGAAGATCGGGATCGGGAAGAAGAAAACGGTCAGCAGGATTAGCGCAACGCGCATGATCTTGACGCGCCAGCCGAAATAATCGGCGAGCCCGGCGCATACGCCGGCGATCTTGCCTGCGCGCACATTGCGATAAATGCGATGGCGGTTCGGCCCTGGCCCCGGGTCGCCGACATGATGCGCATAGCGGCGACGCCCGTTCCAGTCGTCGAAGTAGTCATTCATATGACTGATGAAACGCTCGACTTCCGGGTGCACGCCGTCGTGGCGCGCATCCCAGCCGTCATGATGCCGACGCCTGCGTCTACGCATGGGGGCGATCCTTGTAATCATCGCGCCATTTCGGCGCTTCCTTGTCGAGGATTGTCTCAAGCGCATCGACGCGGCGCTCAAGGCGCTGCGCCGTTCGCCAGAGGTCTTCAACGAGCCGCTCGTCGTCGGGCGTCGGCGCCTTCATTTTTTTCATCTCGGTGACGTAGTGCATCACCATTGACGGCAAGCCGATTACGACAATCGCAACAATTGCGACGACATACGGCCACGCATTATCCATCTCTTCGCCCTTTCCCTCTTGACGGCGCTATGATGCGCCGCCGACCCGGTCCGCGACCCGCTTTTTCAAGGCATCAAGCTCGGCGTTGACATCGTCTTCCGCCTCAAGCTCGCGAAATTCCTGCTCAAGCGATTTCGGCCGACCCATGACATAGCATTCCGCTTCTGCTTCAAGCTCGTCGATGCGGCGCTCATAGCGTTCATAGCGCGCCATCGCCTCATCAATGCGACCGTCATAGACAGCGCGGTTGATCTTGACTGAGCCTTCGGCCGTTGACCGACGGATTTCGAGGCTGCGCTGCTTGGCTTTCGCTTCCTTCAGCTTGCCCTGCAGCTTTTCAAGATCGTCATTCGCCTTATCGAGGCTCTTATCGATCGCTTCATATTCCTTCTGGAACAGCTCGACCATTTCGAGCGCCTTGCGCTTGGCGGCGATAGCGCCGCGCGCGAGGTCTTCACGTCCCTTGGCGATCGCAAGCTCGGCTTTCGATTCCCATTCGTTCGCCCGAAGTTCGAATTCCGCTTTCTTGCGTTCGACTTCCTTGCGGTCCGCGATGGCGCGCGCCGCGCGGCTTCTGACCTCGACCAGCGTGTCTTCCATTTCCTGGATGATGAGACGCACGATCTTGTCCGGATCTTCGGCTTTATCGAGCATCGCATTGATGTTCGAATTCACGATGTCGGTCAGTCTTGAAAAAACGCCCATTGCGACCCTCCGCTAAAAGATAATGCCGCCGATAACGAAACCAATGAGGAACGCGCCCCAGGCGAATCCCTCGCGGCCGCGACAGGCCCGTTTGAAGCGGGCCTCCCAGTCGTAATCTCGGTCGTCGTAACGGTAGTAGCTCATCATCCGGTCTCCCTGTCGGCCCGCCCTGCGGGCTTGTTCGCCTCTGATTAACCAGCTCTTAGCGAAACCCGTGCCAGTTTGATGCGGCTCAAATAGTGCTTTGTTTTTATTCTATATTTTAACATGGCTCGCAAATCTTTGCATGCCGTAATCGGCTAATTTCGCCTAGTAAAGGCTTTTTTCACCTCGATGATATGGTAATATTCACCGATGAATGACTCTCGCCAGCCCCCGGAGCTCATCGGCCAGTCGCCGGCCTTTCTCGACGCGCTGGCGCACGCATCCGCCGCTGCATCACTCGACAGGCCGCTCCTCATTTGCGGCGAGCGGGGCGCGGGGAAGGAACTCATCGCCGCGCGAATCCATTTTCTCTCGCCGCGCTGGGACGGACCGCTCATCAAGGTCAATTGCGCGGCCCTTTCCGACGAACTTCTCGACAGCGAGCTCTTCGGCCATGAAGCCGGCGCTTTCACCGGCGCGACGCGCCGCCATGCAGGGCGCTTTGAACGCGCCGAAGGCGGCACGCTCTTTCTCGACGAAATCGCATCCGCGAGCCTTAGAATTCAGGAAAAACTTCTGCGCGTCATCGAATATGGCGAATATGAACGCGTCGGCGGATCTGAAACGCTGATCGCCGATGTGCGTATCATCGCCGCCGCGAATGCGGACCTTCCCGCCATAGCGCGCGAAGACAAATTCCGCGCAGACCTTCTCGACCGTCTCGCCTTTGACGTCATCGCGGCGCCGCCATTGAGGGAACGCCGCGAAGACATTCCGCTCCTCGCGGCGCATTTCGCCTCAGGCATTGCGCGTGAGATGGCGACGCATTTTTCAGGGTTTACGCCAAAGGCGCTTGCGACCTTCCTCGCGCATGACTGGCCCGGCAACGTTCGCGAGTTGAAGAACGCCGCTGAACGATCCGTTTACAGATGGATCACGGGCGGCGATTCCGGCCCTGTCGACCGCATCGTCATAGACCCGTTCGGGCCGGCCGAATCGTCAACGCCACCCAAATCAAGGCCGGATATGAAATCGCCCGATCCGGCCGGATTTGATTTGCGTCGCGAACTCGATGCGATTGAAAAGAAATGGACGCAAAACGCGCTTGCAGCGCATGGCGGCAGTCAGCGACGCGCGGCGGCGCATCTTCGCCTCACCTATGATCAGATGCGCGGGCTCGTCCGCAAACACGACCTCGCCGCCCAAACGCAGACTCCGAAAACCGCCAAAGGTTGAAGGCGACGTTCGGTCAAGCCTGCTTTTCCCAGCGTCCCTGCGGCGACTGCTTCCAGTACGTCGCATCATGGCCGGCGTCCTTCACCGCCTTCCAGAGAAGGCGCGCATCGGCGACAGCCTTGTCGTCGCCGCCGTCGAAAATCGTAACGCAGCGGACGAGACCGTTGATCGCAGCCGCATCGACAGCAGCGTTGTCGACAAGAAATAGAAGGTCGGCGCCGTTCGGCCGCTCTTCGCCCTCGGTCAGATAGACGGGCTGGTCCGCTGCGCGCTCCTTGTCCGCAGCGTGCGGCAGAAAAGACGCGTCATCATAGGTCCACAAAATTTCGTCGAGCCTCTGGACGGTCTCGCGCGAACCGCAGCGCACAACCGCTTTCCACCCACGCTCCAGCGTCTTCTGCAATAATCCGGGCAGCACGCTTTCGAGCGAGGCGCGTTCAAGATGGTAGAAAAGCACCTCTGTCATCGCGTCGCATCCCTCATGGCGACAGCGAGGCGTCGCTGCGCTTCGTCGCCCGTCGAAAGTGCGTGAATCACACCATCGCGGTCGGCGGGTTTGTCCTTCTGGCTGAGCTTCCCTTTCAGCTCGATGCGTTCGATATCAAGCTCGAACGCAACAATGCCGACGCGCAGCGCCTCGTGCTTTTTCGGCGGCAGCTTGTCAATCTTCC
>JAGRED010000195.1 GCA_020446725.1 Parvularculaceae bacterium
AATAACCCGATTGTCGAATGTCCGCATTGCGGGTCGACCGCAACCGAGCAGGTGGCGCGTTTCGGCTCAACGCCTTGCAAGGCGAGCTGGCGTTGCCGCGACTGTCTTGAACCTTTCGATTATTTCAAGAGTTTCTAATGTCGCAATTCCACCCATTGACCGTCACCGACATCAAGCGCGACACGCGCGATTCCGTGATTGTGACGTTGAAGCCGCCGATCGAGGCGAACGGCGACTTCAATTTCGTTCAAGGTCAGTATCTGACTTTCCGTCGCGTCTTTGACGGTGAGGAAATGCGCCGGTCCTATTCAATCTGCGCGGGCGTCAATGACGGCGTTTTGCGCGTCGGCATCAAGAAAGTCGACGGCGGCTGGTTTTCAAGCTGGGCGAATGAGGAACTGAAAGTCGGCGATACGCTCGAAGCGATGAAGCCGATGGGGAATTTTCATACGCCCCTGAAGCCGGGAGAGGCGCGGTCCTATCTCGGTTTCGCCGGCGGTTCCGGCATCACGCCGATGATCAGCCTCATCAAGACCGTTCTCGACGCGGAAAAAAAATCGACCTTCACGCTCATCTACGGCAACCGCTCAACATCGGCGATCATGTTCCGCGAAGAACTTGAGGATCTCAAAAACGTTTATATGGGGCGGCTCAACGTCGTCCATATTCTCGAAAGCGAAGCGGCGGATGTCGATCTCTTTTCCGGACGGCTCGACCGTGAGAAATGCGATGCGCTGTTCTCGCGCTGGATCGACGTTAAGGGCGCCGATCTCGCCTTCATCTGCGGGCCCGAACCGATGATGCTTGCGGTGTCGCAAACCCTGAAAGCGCACGGCATGGATGAAGGCGCGATCAAGTTCGAGCTTTTCGCCAGCGCTCAGCCGGGCCGGGCGAGGAAAAAAGCGGCTTCGGCCGGCGTCGCCGACAAAGGCGCGAAATGTACAGCGACGATCATCCTCGACGGCGCGGCGCGCGTCGTCGAACTCGCCAAGGGCGAGGAGACGGTGCTTGAAGCCGCGCTCGCCGCGTCAATCGATGCGCCCTACGCCTGCAAGGCGGGCGTCTGCTCGACCTGTCGCGCAAAGCTCGTCGAAGGCGAGGTCGACATGGAAGCCAATTACGCCCTTGAAGATTATGAGGTTGAAAGGGGCTATATCCTGACCTGTCAGTCGCACCCAAGAACCGACCGCATAGTCGTCGATTACGATCAATAAGATGGCCGAAGAGAAAGACATTCTCGATTATCTCGCCCGCGGCGGAAAATTTTCGGCGCCGGGCAACGCGCCGGCGCGCTATCGCGCCGAATTGCTGCGCATGATGGCGAGCTTTGTCGATTCCGAAATGGCTGGCGCGGCCGGCTTCGCCGACTGCATCAATTGGGGGCCGGGCGTCAAAGAAAAGATCGCCGCTTCGCGCATCGTGCTTGAAAAGCTCGATCATGCAGAGCGCGTTCTCAAGATCATGGGCGAATTCGGCGCTGACATCGACCGCTATCAGACCGTGCACCCATGGTCGGCCCGCATTTCGCGCGATGAGGATATCGGCGTCACGCGCCGCGGCGGCGACATGCGCCTTAACGTATTTCATTATCCTATCGCCGACTGGTCGGATTCTGTCGTCATGAATGTCATGATGGGCGCTGCGACCGTCATCCAGATCGGGGATCTTGTCGCTTGTTCCTATCAGCCGCTCGGCGCCGCCTTCCGGGACATCCTGCCGCGCGAGCAGCGGCACGCCGAGCTTGGCGAAGAAGGGCTGAGAAGCCTCGCGGCGCGCGGAAACGAGGCGCTTCGAAAAATCGACGACAGCGTCAATTACTGGTGGCCCCGCGTCGCCGCGACATTCGGCGCGCCGAAATCCGACCGAACGGAAATGTTGAAGCGCTTCGGCCTTCGCCATAGAAGCAATGAGGAATTGCTCGAAGAATGGCGCGACCGGATGAGCGTCGTTCTCGCGAGCGCGCAAGGATCGCGGAGCGGACGTTGCTGAACAAGGATTTGATCGTCGGCGTTTGCGGCGCCGGCGCAATGGGCGCGGGGATCGCGCAGGTCGCGGCGCAGGCCGGTCACCGTGTTATCGTTCTCGACCAGTTTGACGACGCGCTGGGGCGCGGCCGCGATACGCTCGCCAAGGGACTCGCCGCGCTCGTCAAGCGGGGCAAGATCGCGGAAAGCGACGCGAACGAAATCAGCGCCCGCTGCGAATGGTCGCTTGATGTCGATGCGCTTTCTGACGCCGGCTTGATCATTGAGGCGATCGTCGAGAACAGCGAGGTCAAGCGCGCGCTGTTCCAGCAGATTGAAACCGTTGTCTCCGGCGACGCCGTTATTGCGACGAACACATCTTCCCTCTCTGTGACGGCGCTCGCCTCGGGTCACAAAAACCCCGGCCGCTATATGGGGCTCCATTTTTTCAATCCGGCGCCGGTGATGAAGCTTGTCGAAGTCGTTTCGGGCGCCGAGACGGATGCCGCGCTCGCCGCGTCGGCGCTTGAACTGATGAAATCCTGGGGCAAGACGGCGGTGATGGCGCGCGACGTGCCGGGCTTCATCGTCAATCGCGTTGCGCGGCCTTTTTACAGCGAGGGCTGGCGCGCGCTTGAAGAAGGCGCCGCAGACGCGGCGACGATTGACTTTCTCTATCGCGATCTCGCCGGCTTCCGCATGGGGCCGTTCGAGCTTGGCGATCTCATCGGTCATGACATAAATACCGCCGCGGCGAAGTCAGTTTATGACGCCTATTTCGGCCGTACGCGTTTTACGCCGTCATTGATGCAGGCGCAGCTTGTCGCGGCGGGTCGGCTCGGGCGCAAATCGGGGCGCGGCGTTTATTCCTATGAAGAAAAAGAAACGCCGACGCCGACCTTCGCCGCCTCGTCCGGCGGGCAGGGCGATGTCCTCCTGCTTGAAGACCTGCTGGTCAAAGGCTGGATCGATCATCACGGCGTGCGAATCATGAAGTGCGATGGGCGACCCGCCGGCCGCGTCGCCGCTGAGATGAAAACGCCGGTCGCCGTCCTTGATTTCATCCGCGATCCTGAAGCGGCGACGGCGATCGCCTTTGCCGCATCGAACGACAAGGCGAAAGAGGCGGCGCTTTCTTTCGCGGCGGCGTGCGGAAAGAATGCCGTGGCGTTGAAAGACCGAGCCGGTCTCGTCGTTTTCCGAACCCTGCTTCAACTTGCGAACTGCGCCGGCGACGCCGTTCGTGACGAGGTCGCATCGCCTGACGCTGTCGATGTCGCGATGATGAACGGCGTTAATTATCCGTTCGGACCGATCGCCTGGGCGCGCGGGGAAGGGCTCGGCCATGTCGTTGACGCGCTCGACGCGGTGGCGGAGGAATGCGGCGAAGCGATGTATCGGCCCGGCGAATGGCTGCGGGCGGCTGCGCGACGCGGCTTGTTATAATATCGCGTTCTACCTATAGTCGGCGTGGACTTTCGGAGTTCGGTCTTGGGCGCACGCGCAATCAGTAACGGTCCGCTCAACCCCGCACGCTTTCGGGCGGCCGGGTTGTTCGCGCTGTTATTCGTCGCCGCGCAGCTTCTTTTCGCCGCCCATGCCGACAGCCTTTACCCGCATGCGCCGCAATCCTGCGAATACTGCCTCGCGGCGGCCGTTTCGGACGACCCGAACGACCTCATCACGGAAAGCGCAGGGCCGGTCGAGACAGTCTAGCCGGTTCGCGCGCTGGCGCCGGAGCGTGAAATCGTCGCCCGGGCGCCGCTCGTCGCCAATTCGCGTGCGCCGCCTCTTTGCTGATCAGGTTTGAGAAGTCGCGCAGCGATCGTTGAGTCTCCCGTCCGGGAGACTCGGTCGCTGCGTTGTCGATCACGATCAGCAATACGAGAAATGAAATGAATTCGAACTATAAATGGCGCGTCGGCGTTTCATGCGCCGCGCTTTGCATGCCTGCCGTCGCTGTCGCTCAGGAAGACGTCGTCAGAGACGAGATCATCGTGACCGCATCGCCGCTGGGGCGATCGGCGGAAGAGACGATTGTCGGCTCGACCGTTCTTTCCGGCGATGACCTGGAACGCAACCTTGAACATTCGATTGGTGAGACGCTGCGAAAGCAGCCCGGCATTTCATCGACGTTTTTCGGGCCCGGCGCGTCTCGGCCTGTCATTCGCGGCCTCGGCGGCGATCGCATCAGCATTCTCGATTCCGGCATCGGGTCCATCGACGCGTCATCGACAAGCCCGGATCACGCCGTCGCCGTAGAGCCTGCGATGGCGGAAAAGATCGAGATCGTGCGCGGCGCGGCGACCCTCCTGTATGGATCGTCAGCCGCCGGCGGCGTCGTCAATGTCTTCAGCGGGAAAATCCCCTCAACGCTTCCGGAAGGCGGCGTCGACGGCGCGCTTCGCATCGGCGGATCTACGGTCGATGAAGGCGTCGAAGCGGTGGGCGGTTTCAACGTCGATCTCGGCAAGGCCGGCGTCGGCAATTTCGTTTTCCATGGCGAAGGCTCTTACCGCGAAACTGACGACTACAAGGTGCCGGGCTTTGTTGAATCGGCGCGGCTCCGCGCTGCGGAAGAAGGGGAAGGCGGAGACGAACACGAGGAGGAGGAAGAGGCGTTCGGCCGCGTTGAGAACACGGCTCTTGAATCGAAAAGCGGCGCTGCGGGTCTCTCCTATGTTTTCGACAGCGGCTTCATCGGCGTTTCAGGAACCGCGATCAACTCGGAATACGGCGTTCCGGGCGCGCACGGCCATGGCGAGGAGGAAGGCGAAGCCGGCGCCGAGGAAGAAGAAGGCGGCGTCACCATCGCCCTCAGGCAACGCCGCATCGATCTCAACAGTGAGATCGATGCGGATTTCCTTGCCTTCCAGAAAATGAAGCTGCGCGTCGGCTATGCTGATTATACGCATACCGAGATCGAACCGTCCGGCGAGCCCGGCACGGTCTTCGCCAATGAAGGCGTTGAAGGGCGTCTTGAACTCGTCGCGAAGGACGCGAGAGCTGCAGGCGGCGATCTTAAAGGCGCGCTCGGTTTTCAATGGCGGATTCGCGATTTTTCAGCGATCGGCGAGGAGGCGTTCCTGCCGCCGACCAAGACGCGGCAATACGGCGTCTTCGCGCTGGAAGAATATGAGCGCGGCATTCTGCGTCTTGAGGCGGGCGGGCGCTACGAACGGACGACCCACCGGGTCGATGTGACGGCGACCGATCTCGGTTTCAACGCCTGGTCCGTCTCTGCGGGCGTCGGCCTTGCGCCGGCGGATGGCGTCTTCTTCGGCGTGACCGGTCTTCGGACCGAGCGCGCGCCGTCGCCGGAGGAACTGTTCTCGAACGGTCCGCACCTTGCGACCGGCGTTTTCGAGATCGGCGACCCGACGCTCGGCAAGGAAACGGCGCGCGGCGTCGAAGCGACGATGAAATTCAGCAATGACGCGGCGTCTCTCGTCGTCAATGGCTTCTACACGTCCTATAAGGATTTCATCTTCGAGAATTTCACGGGACTAGACGCCGATATCGATGGCGAGATGATACCGATCGCGCAGTTTTCCGCGACGGACGCGACGTTCAAGGGGTTCGAGGCGCAGCTCGACGCCGAGCTTTTCCGTCTCGGACCGTTTCACATTCACGGGCACGCGGCAGCGGATTACGTCCGCGCGACTGCGGACAGCTCCGCGACGGGCGATCTGCCGCGCATACCGCCGGCGACCGGGCTCTTCGCGCTTGAAGCGAATTCGGCCTCGATCGACTTGCGGGGCGAGATTGAACATGCGCTGTCGCAGAAGAAAGTCGGGTTCAACGAACTGCCGACTGACGGTTATACGCAATACAATCTGTATGCGACCTACCGCCTGATGGGTGAGGATAGCCCGATCGCCGTCCGCTTCGCCGCGCTCAATCTATCAAATGAGGATGCGCGGCTTCACACGTCATTTCTGAAGGACATCGCGCCGCTTCCCGGGCGCAATTTCAGAATTTCCGTTCAGGGTGAATTCTAAAAAACAAAGCGCCGGCGAAACCGCCGGCGCGCCAGTTTCACAAATCGGCCTGAAACTCAGCCGACTTTAAGATTGGACGCGGCGGATTTGCCGCGTTCCTCGGTAAGGTCGTACGTCACTTTCTGGCCGTCCTTCAATTCGGTGAGGCCGGCTTTCTGAACGGCCGTGATGTGTACGAAAACATCCTTGCCGCCGTCATCGGGCGTAATGAATCCATAGCCCTTGGTCGCATTGAACCACTTCACTTTTCCGCTCGCCATCCTTCATCTCCCTAATCAGCGGCGTCATCGGTCGCGCGGTGGCCGGAGCGCGTTTCCGGCTGCCAAGTCAAGAAATCCGGATGACGTCGAGAAGTCGGCGCAGTCAGGAAAGTCAAGCCTTTGGCGCGCGGGGAGTAGATGCCTACGGATCATTGTCGTCAAGGACATTCCGCCGGCAATCGAGATTGTAATGCTTAGGGTCCGCAAGCGGTTCAGGGTTTGACCGGCGCAGGCGATCCCGGCGCGACGAGCGCCAGCGGGCGCTTTCCTTCATTGACGATCGTGTTGGCGTTCATCACCGGCGCGAGTTTTGTCTCATTGCGCAGCAGGACGCCGCCGTCAAAGCGGTTGGTGATCTCGTTCCCGGTGACGACGAGCCGTGTCGCTGCGCCGCCGCGGGTCAAGTCGTAATTGATGATCGTATAATTGTCGGCGTCCGCGGACTGGATGAATTTGTTATTTCGTATCATCACATCGCCGCCTTTTGAGACGTCGATCGCATAGCTCGATCGCCCATAGGCGTCGTCCATTATCGTATCTTCAACGACCGTCTGGTCGGCGAGGCTTTTGATGTGGTGGCCGATCCGCGTGCCGACGAAATGGCTTTGGGCGACTTCAAGCCGGCCGCCGCTCGAAACGTAGATGCCATGCGACTGGCCGTCGCCGAAGCCGCTGTCGACGAATTCGGAGTTGAGAATCCTGATGACGCCCCTTGCATCGCCGGTCGCGAGAATGCCGTCCTCATTGCCGATGAACCGGCAGTTCGAAACGGTCAGATTTCGCCCTTCATGGCGAATGCCCGCGCCATTCCGGTCCCATGATTTTGCGCCGGAAAAGGCGATGTTTTCGACCTGGAGGTCGACCCCGGTCAACGGCACGAGGATGCCTTTCTCCGTCGTCTCCGCAGACCGAAAGACGGTCCCGCCATTTGCATCGCCGCGAAGCGTCACGCTGCGCGATATTTTGAGATCGGTGAGATCATAGTCGCCGGCCGGTATCTCGATGATCGCACCGTTCTTCGCCGATGCGATGCGGCGTTTCAATTGTTCGCTGTCGCCGGCCGACGCTTGCGCGCCGCAGGCGCTGACAAAGGCCGTCAGCGCGATCATGATTAAAATCCGGCTCATGCGATTTCTCCCGTCGTCATTGCGGCAGCGTGTTTGAGTGCGGCGGCAAGCTGCGCCGGCGGCATGCCGCCTGAAAATCCCGTGCGCTCGTTGACGATGAATGTCGGAACGCCTGTCACGCCGGCGTTGCGGAAGGAATCCGATTCCGCTTCGACCATCGCCGCGTCTTCGCGTGAGCTGAGCGCGGCGGCGGCGAGGCCTTCGTCGATGCCGGCGCCTGCTGCGATTTCCACGAGAACGGCGTCGTCGCCGATATTTTTGAGATCATCCCAGAAAGCATGATAAATACCGAGCACAGCGGCTTCCTGCGCACCCGTAAAATGAGCGAGGCGAATGATCTGGTGCGCCTTCACCGTATTCGGGAGGAGCGCGGGCGCGGCGGGGTCGAAGTCAAACCCGGAGGTGCGGGCGTTTTGCCGGATCGCCTCGCGCGCCGCCGCCAGCGCTTCGGCGTCGGGAAACTTCGCGCGGTAATAGTCGTGACGGTCAACGCCTGAAAGCGGCAAGCCCGGATTGAGCTGGTAGGGCCTAAACCGCGGAATGATGTCAAATTCCTCCTTGAGCGAGTCGCGGCTCGCAAGGAACGATTTCACGCCGACATAACACCAGGGACAGACGACGTCGGCGACGACATCGACGGTCATGCGGGGTTTGGTCATTGTCCAAATCCTTTCAGCCTTTGCATGGTGTCGTCGATCTCTGGAAAATCGAGTTCGACTTCCGTCGCCAGCGCTTCCTCAAGCGGCCGCATTTCTTCGGCGAGCGAATAGAGCTTTTTGTAGGCGCTGACGGCGCCGCGGCTCGACGAAGCGATTTCGTCCGCGCGGCGTTCGACATGCGCGTCGAGCGCCGCCTTGTCTGCGAGCGCATCATTGGCGAGGCCCCAGCGCGCGGCGTCTGCGCCGGTAAACGAACGCGCCGTGTAAGAAAGCTCGCGGGCGCGGCGGACGCCGACGGCTCGCGCCAGATTCTGGCTCATGCCCCAGGTCGGCCGCAGGCCCCATTTCGCATGCGTGTCGCCGAATTTCGTGTCGGCCGTCGTGAAAATGAAATCGCAGTGGAGCGCGAGTTCGAGCGCGCCCGTGAAGCAGAAGCCGTGAACCTTGGCGATCACCGGGACGAGGCATCGGCGGATCGCCGCCGCCGCCTCGAACGCCTCGCCGTCGAATTCGGCGCTGATTCGTCCGGCGACCGGCGTTGCGCCCTGAAGCAGTTTCAGATCGACGCCGGCGGAAAAGGCGCGGCCCGTTCCGCAAAGAACGACCGCGCCGACGGCGTTGTCTATCGACGCCGCGCGAAGGGCCCCCGTCAGTTCGCGCAGCAGCGCGGGATTAAAGGCGTTGAGCGCGTCCGGCCGGTTGAAGGCGATGGTCCGGACGCCGTTCGCATCAGAGGTCAGGATGAATGACATGGAATTTTCTGCTTCTCGCGCGATATGATTGCATGGTTCGATCGACTGCCAATGCTAAGGCTTTTTCCGATCCGGTGGAAACCTGATCGATCCCGCCGCGCTCGAACATGAAACCGCGAGATTCCGCGCCGGTCGGACAATTCGCGCCCTTGGACTCTCGGCGGCAATGTCCTAAACGCGGCGGCAGCCATTCGGCGCAGGGCATGGGCCTTGCACGCCCTATGGTCGACGAGAGTTAATGATGAATGGCCGCGGCGCGCCGCCGGGGCGTTCAAGACGGCGGTCAACACGGCGGTCAACACGGGGAAGACGCAATGGCGGCGGCTCAAAGCGCGACGACGAAATGGGTTTACAGCTTCGGCGCCGGAAAGTCCGAGGGCGAAGCGTCGATGCGCAACCTGCTTGGCGGCAAGGGCGCCAATCTCGCGGAGATGTCCAATCTCGGCCTGCCGGTGCCGCCGGGATTCACGATCACGACGGAAGTCTGCACGGCTTATTACGCCAATGACCGGCGCTATCCGGAAGGCCTTGAATCGCAGGTCGATGCGGCGCTGACAAAGGTCGGCGAGCTTGTCGGGAAGACTTTCGGCGACGCGAAAAATCCGTTGCTCGTTTCCGTGCGCTCGGGCGCACGCGCTTCGATGCCCGGCATGATGGACACGGTTCTCAATCTCGGCCTTAACGATGCGACGGTTGAAGGGCTCGCCGTCCTGTCGGGCGACAAGCGGTTCGCCTATGACAGCTATCGCCGCTTCATCCAGATGTATTCGAACGTCGTGCTTGAAGTTGATCACCACACGTTTGAGGAAATCCTTGAGACCTACAAGGAGGAGCGCGACTTCTTCCTTGATACGGAAATGAAGGCTGACGACTGGAAGTCGGTCATCGGTCAGTACAAGGCGGCGGTCAAAAATGCGCTCGGCCGCGATTTTCCGCAGGACCCGAAAGAGCAATTGTGGGGTGCGATCAGCGCCGTCTTCGGTTCCTGGCGCAACGATCGCGCTGAAGTGTATCGACGCCTTCACTCCATTCCGGAAAGCTGGGGTACGGCCGTCAACGTCCAGGCGATGGTTTTCGGCAATATGGGCGAAACGTCGGCGACAGGCGTCGCGTTTACGCGCGATCCCTCGACTGGTGAGAATTATCGCTACGGCGAATTCCTCATCAATGCGCAGGGCGAGGATGTCGTCGCCGGCATCAGGACGCCGCAGACGCTGACGAAGCGGGCTCGCGAGGCGATGGGCGAAACGGCGCCGTCGATGGAAGAGGCGATGCCAGAAGCCTACGCCAGCCTTTCGAAAATCTTCGAGACGCTCGAAAAGCATTATCGCGACATGCAGGACATCGAATTCACGGTGCAGGAAGGCGTGTTGTGGATGCTCCAGACGCGCAACGGCAAGCGCACGGCGAAAGCGGCGTTGAAGATCGCCGTCGATCTCTGCCGCGAAGGGCTTATCGGCGAAGGCGAAGCGGTGATGCGCATCGATCCCTATTCGCTCGATCAACTTCTCCACCCGACGCTTGACCCGAAGGCGCCGCGCGATCTCGTTCTGTCCGGTCTTCCCGCTTCTCCTGGCGCTGCGTCTGGCGAGGTTGTCTTTTCCGCCGATGAGGCTGAGCGCCTCGCACAGGAAGGACGCAAAGTCATCCTCGTCCGTGTCGAGACGAGCCCCGAGGACATTCACGGCATGCACGCCGCCGTTGCGATCGTCACCGCGCGCGGCGGCATGACGAGCCACGCCGCGGTTGTCGCGCGCGGCATGGGCCGTCCTTGCGTCTGCGGCGCGGGCGATCTGAAGATCGATCACGCGGCGGAAAGTTTCGCCGTCGCCGGCCGCAAGGTGAAGAAGGGCGACGTCATCACGGTTGACGGCGCGGCCGGCAAGGTCTTCGCCGGCAAGGTCGCGACGATTGAGCCAGAGCTTTCCGGAGATTTCGCGACGCTGATGGGCTGGGCGGACGCGGCGCGGCGCATGCGCGTGCGCGCGAACGCGGAAACGCCGAATGATGCGCGCGTCGCGCGCAATTTCGGCGCGGAAGGCATCGGCCTTTGCCGCACCGAACATATGTTCTTTGACGCCGACCGCATCGTCGCCGTTCGCGAAATGATTCTCGCCGAGGACAAGAGGGGCCGGGAAGCCGCGCTCGCAAAACTCCTTCCGATGCAGCGTTCCGATTTCGAGGAACTCTTTCGCGTCATGAAAGGATTGCCGGTCACGATCCGTCTTCTCGATCCGCCGTTGCATGAATTCCTGCCGCATTCGGATGAAGAGATCGACGAGGTTGCGAAGGCGTCCGGCATGGACGCCGGCAAGTTGAAAGACCGCGCGCACAAGCTGCATGAATTCAATCCGATGCTCGGCCACCGCGGATGCCGTCTCGGCGTTTCCTATCCCGAGATTTACGAGATGCAGACGCGGGCGATCATTGAAGCGGCGATCGCCGTCGGCGCCGAAACCGGCGATCACGTCGAGCCGGAAATCATGGTGCCGCTCGTCTCCGACGTGAAAGAGCTCGCGATGATGAAGGCGCGCATCGACGCGGTCGCGAAAGCGGTTTTCGCCGAGCGCGAGACGACGCTCGTTTACCTTGTCGGCACGATGATCGAGTTGCCGCGCGCCGCGCTCACCGCCGACCAGATCGCCGGGCACGCGGAATTCTTTTCCTTCGGCACCAACGATCTCACCCAAACGACGTTCGGGTTGTCTCGCGACGATTCCGCCTCTTTCCTGCCGGACTATCTGCGCGCCGGCATCTTCGAAAAGGACCCATTTGTGACGCTCGACCAGATCGGCGTCGGCGCGCTGGTCCGGATCGCAGCCGAAAAGGGACGTGCAGCGCGTCCCAAGATGAAACTCGGCGTATGCGGCGAGCATGGCGGCGACCCGGTTTCGATCGAATTCGTCGACGCGGTCGGTCTCGATTATGTGAGCTGTTCGCCCTATCGCACCCCCATCGCACGGCTCGCCGCTGCCCAGGCGTCTCTTGCTGCAACGCAAAAGAAAACCAGCCTTCATTGAGCCCAATCAGGCGTTTGTAAGGTTCACG
>JAGRED010000196.1 GCA_020446725.1 Parvularculaceae bacterium
ACGAGATCGCCATCGGCAACCGCATCGCCTGGAATCTCGGCGTCGGTCCGGGCGACAAAGTGACGTTGATTTCCGGTCGCGGCCCGGACACGCCTTTCGGTCCGACCTTGCAGAAAAAGACCTATGTCGTCGGCGCCATCTTTGAGGTCGGCAATTCCGAATATGACGGCTTTATCGGCTTCATGCCTCTCGAACAGGCGCAGGTCTTTTTCGGATTCGGCGACGCCGTTCAGCAGATTGAGATAAAGGTCGCAGAGCCCGAAAAAGTGAAGACCTACAAGCCGGCGCTCGCCGATCTCGCGCCCGGCATGTCGTTGAGGGACTGGCAGCAGCAGAACCAGTCTTATTTCAACGCGCTTCAGACCGAGCGCAGCGTGATGCGGCTGATCCTGCTTCTGATCGTTGCTGTTGCTGCGCTCAATATCATTACCGGCCTCATCATGCTCGTTAAGGACAAGACGGGCGACATCGCCGTCTTGCGAACGATGGGCGCGACGCAAGGCGCCGTCATGCGCATCTTCTTCCTGTCCGGTTCGCTTATCGGCGTTCTCGGCACGCTCGCCGGCGCCGTTTGCGGCGCGCTGTTCGTATGGAACATAGATGCGATTGAATCTTTCCTGTCATGGCTCTTCAACACCGATCTCTTTCCCGCCGATGTCTATTATTTCAACGCCATTCCGGCGAAGATGCAGTGGCGCGAGGTCGGCGTGATCGTCGGCTGGTCGCTGTTCATGTCATTCGTCGCGACGATCTATCCCGCCTGGCGCGCCGCACGGCTCGATCCGGTTGAGGCGCTGCGCTATGAATGACGCCGCGATGAAAAGCGACGCTGTCGTGTTACGGCTTGCGAGCGTCAGCCGCCGTTACGGCGACCTTGTCATCCTTCAGCCGTCCGACTTCGCCCTAAAGCGCGGCGAGACGGTTGCGCTGCTCGGCCCTTCCGGGTCCGGGAAGTCGTCGCTTCTTCATATCGCCGGATTGCTTGAAACGCCGAGCGACGGCGATGTCGTCATCGACGGCGTCGCCACGTCGAAGCTCGATGACGCCGCCAAGACGCGGCTGCGGCGGGACTATCTCGGCTTCGTCTATCAGTTTCACCACCTGCTTCCTGAGTTTTCCGCGCTCGGCAATGTCGCGCTGCCGCAACTTATTCGCGGCGCAAAGCGAATCGAGGCGGAAAACGAAGCAAAACGCCTGTTGACGGCGCTGGGGCTCGGCGAACGGCTTGATCACCAGCCGGGGCAATTGTCCGGCGGCGAGCAACAGCGGACGGCGATCGCACGCGCGCTCGCCAACCATCCGAAAGTGCTGCTCGCCGATGAGCCGACCGGCAATCTCGATCCCAAAACCTCGGACCGCGTTTTTGAGGCGCTGCTTGAGATTGTCACCTCGGAAGGGCTCGCGGCGCTTGTCGCCACGCATGACAGCCGCCTTGCGCGACGTCTCGACCGGGTGATCGTCATTCGCGACCAGAAGCTGGTCGAAGTCGACCATTCGAGCCTTGATGGCTGAAAAGGCGGTTTGGCAAGCGATTGAGCCTGCGGCATAGTCCTCCCAACAATAAATATGGGAGGAACGTGCCGATGACGAAGACGCGGCGGATCTTGAACGCGCCTACGCTGTCAGCGCTGATCGAGGAACAGGCGAATGCGATCCCCGATGAGGTCGCCCTGTTATTCGAGGGACGCAGCTGGACGTTCCGCGAACTGAATGAACGGGCGGATCGCGCCGCCCAGGCGATGCTTTCGCTCGGATTGAAGCGCGGCGATCGCTTGTGCTGGCTTGCGCGCAATGTCGCGACGTTCTGGCCGGCTCTGCTCGGCGCTTCAAAGACCGGGGTCGTGATGACGCCGGTCAACTGGCGCCTCGCGCCGGCGGAAATTGCGCAGATCATCGCCGATGCAAAGCCGTCGCTGTTCGTCGGCGAAACGATGTTCGTCGACCCTCTGCGCGCCGTCGATGATTTCTCAATGCCGCGAACGATGCTTCTCGAAGACGGCGGCGCTGACTGCTTCGACCGGCTGATTGATGCGCAAAAGGCGATCCGTCCTGATTTTGGACCGACGCGGGAGGATGTCGTCGTTCAGCTTTACACGAGCGGCACGACGGGACTGCCGAAAGGCGTCGTCCTGCCGAACCGTTGCTATCAGGAAGTCGGCGATTCCGGCGTCAAGGCCGGCGTCGTCCTGCCGCGCTTCGACAATGAAGCGATCATGCATTCGCTGCCGCATTTTCACATCGCCGGCGTCAATTTCGGCGTCATGGGCTGGTCGCGTTCAATGCCGGTCATTCAGCACCGCCAGTTCGATCCGGCCGCGATCGTGAAGGAAGCGCAATCGGGAACGCCGCTCAATTCCTTTCTCGTGCCCGCCATGATCATGATGATCCTTCAGGCTGCTAAGACGGCGGGCCTTCCGCTCTCGAATTTTTCCCAGATAAGCTACGGCGCCGCGCCGATGCCGGAACCCTTGCTTGACGCCGCGATGGCGATGATGCCGGAAACGCGGTTCACGCAGTTTTACGGCATGACGGAAACGACGGGCGGCGTCACCATCCTCAGCCATGAAGATCACGCGAAAGGCAAAAAGCAGCGCGTATCCGCCGGCAAGCCGTTGCCCGGCTGCAAGGTGAAGATCTTTGATCCGGAAACGCGCAAGGAAGCTCCGCAAGGCGAGATCGGCGAGATCGTCACGACATCCGGTTTCGTCATGGACGGTTACTGGAACAAGCCGGATGCGACGCACGCCGTCATCCGCGACGGGTGGTACTGGACGGGCGACGCCGGGCGGATCGACGATGATGGTTACCTTTATGTCGTCGATCGCGTGAAGGACATGATCATTTCAGGCGGCGAAAACATCTATCCGGCCGAAATCGAAAATATCCTCGCGGCGCATCCGGCGGTGTTTGAATCGGCGATTGTCGGCATGCCGGACGAGAAATGGGGCGAGCTGGTGCGCGCCTTCATCGTCAAGCGGCCGGGCGCTGAGGTGACCAGCGAACAGCTTGTCGAGTTTCTGCGGCCGAAGATTGCAAGTTTCAAACTGCCCAAGAAAATCGATTTCATCGATGCGCTGCCGCGCAACCCGTCGGGCAAGATACTGAAAACGTCGCTGAGGAAGCTCTAAAGCCCGGACTGGCGCGCGGCGAGATCAAGCATGATTTCTTCCGAGCCGCCGCCGATCGCCATCACGCGCACCTCGCGATAGATGCGCTCGACGCGGCATCCGCGCATGAAGCCGGCGCCGCCCAAAATCTGCATCGCCTCGCGCGCGCAGAATTCCATCGTTCGTGTCGCCTGCACTTTGAGAAGCGACAATTCCGCGACCGGCGTCTCGCCGTTGCGGACGCGCCAGGCGCAATTGTCGAGCAGCGCTGTCGAGGCGTGAACATGACGCAGCATTTCCGCGAGTTTATGTCGGACCACCTGATGTTTCGACAGGGGTTTGCCGAAAGTTTCGCGCTGCATCGCCCAGGCGGCGGCGTCTTCAAGGCAAACGCGAGCGAAGGCGATCGATTGCGCGGCCATGCCGAGGCGCTCGCCGTTGAAATTGGCGACGATGCCGGCGAAGCCTGAATTCTCGGCGCCGATGAGATTGGCGGCGGGAACGCGCACGTCTTCAAAATGGATCGTTGCGGTGTCAGACATCCACCAGCCCATCTTGTCGAGCTTCGTGCGGGTGACGCCGGGATTATCCGCCTCGACCAGCAGGAACGACAAGCCGCCGGCGCCGGCTGCGCCCGTCCGCGCGGCGACGGTGAGGTAATCGGCGCGCATGCCCGTCGTGATGAATGTCTTCTCGCCGTTGACGACATAATGATCGCCGTCACGCACCGCCTTCGTCCGGATATTGGCGACGTCGGATCCGCCGGACGGTTCCGTAACGCAAAGGGCTATCAGTTTCCGGCCGGCGAGAATGTCCGGCGCGAGACGCGCCTTTAACTCGTCCGACCCGAGCGCGATGATCGGCGGCAGGCCGATGCCGTGCGTCATCAACCCCGCGACAAGCCCGCCGGAACCTGCGCGCGCCAGTTCTTCCGACGCGATGATCGAATGAAAGATATCGACGCCCTCGCTGACGCCGCCGAAGGCTTCGGGATATCCTAGTCCGATGAGACCGATGTCAGCCGCGCGTCGGTGAAGCTCGCGCGGGAACTTTCCTTCCTCGTCCCAGGCGTTCACATGCGGCGCGATTTCGCGCTCGACGAAACCGCGCACGGTTTTGCGCCAGGCGTCATGGCTTTCAGTGAAGCAGGGGCAAGGGAGCCGTGTCAGGTCGAAAGAGAGAGGGTGCATGGCGCCTGAATCTCTTGCCAAGAAGTAAGGGCGTCAACATTGTTGCGCAGGTCGGCTGTCAATGGAGGCGGGAATGAAGCTCTATCACTGTCAGGGCGCGAGGTCCCTGCGGTGCCTCTGGGCGCTTGAGGAAATGGGCCTCGACTACGAGCTTGAAATGCTGCCCTTTCCGCCGCGCGTCTTCGCCAGGCATTACAAGGAGGTCAATCCGCTCGGCACCGTGCCCGCCCTGATCGACGGCGACGTCATGCTGACGGAGAGTTCCGGCATCTGTCATTACCTCGGCGAAAAATACGGACCGACGTCCCTGGTCGTCCGGCCTGATGAAGCGGAATACGGCCAATACCTGAACTGGATGTACCGTTCAGACGCGACGCTCACATTTCCGCTGACGATTGTCTTTCGCTATACGGCGCTTGAGCCGGAGGCGCGTCGGCTGCCGCAGGCGGCGGAAGACTACAGAAAATGGTTCCTTGGGCGGTGGTCGTCGGTCGAGACGGCTCTTGAGGGGCGTGATTATCTCTGTGCTGATCGCTTCACCATGGCGGATATCTGTGTCGGATATGCTCTCCAATTCGCCGAAACGATTGGCGTCGCAGAAGCGGCGACAGCGAATGTCGAGCGTTGGCGACGGACGATTTTCGACCGCGACGCCTTCAAAAAAGCGATGAAATTCAGCCTGTGAGCAGCGGCATTGCCCGCGCGCGTTCAAAGCCGCGCCAGTTCGATCCATTTGTCGATCACGAGATTGATATGCGCCTCATTGTTGAGCAGGCGGTCGTGTACGAGGAGGCCGGTCATCAGCGCTCGCGAGATCGTCAGGATCGCGCGTAATTCATCGGCGGTCCGCTGCGTCGCGGGTAGGAGTTCGGCTAGCTCAGCGTCTATCAGTTCCCGCCATCGGGCGAGCGCCGGCGTTATGCGCTCCTTCAAGGTTTCATCCGTCCGCGACGCGGTCAGGATTTCCAGAACCGCTGCAAAATCATCGCCGCAAAACTGTTCCCGCCATGACCGGCGGACGACTTCGTCGAACGCGTCCCGGCCTTTCGCCAGGTCGATCCGCGCAAGCGCGAACCATTCGACCGAGCGGGTCAATAGGAAGTCCAGGACGGCGGCGACAAGGTCTTCCTTCGACGGGAAGTGGTGCTGGAGCGCGCCCTGACTGACGCCGGCCCGGACGGCGATCTTGCCGATCGACGTCCGGTGATAGCCGAACTCCGCGATATGCGCCGTCGCAGCTTCGCAAACGCGGCAGCGCATCGCCTCGCTCTTTTCGCGCTGACGGCTGTAGACCTCTGCGGCTGCGTGAGACGCTTGACCGTTTTCCGACCCAGACATAGGGCTTGACCCTCAGCCGGCGTTGCTCGGCCTGTCAACGAAACTGCGCAGTAAAGAGGCTCCCATGCAGTTGACCGCGGAACATGAACAGATCCGTTCGACGCTGAAGAAATTCATCGATGCGGAAATCAATCCGCATGTCGATGAATGGGAAGAAGCGGAAATCTTTCCCGCGCATCAGGTGTTCAAGGGGCTTGGCGATCTCGGCCTGCTCGGCGTCAACAAGCCGGCCGACTATGGCGGCATGGGCCTTGATTGGTCCTATTCGGCGGTGATGGCCGAAACGCTTGGCGATATCAATTGCGGCGCAATTCCGATGGCGATCGGCGTGCAGACGGATATGGCGACGCCGGCGCTCGCGCGTTTTGGATCCGATGCGGCGAAGGAGGATTTCCTTCGGCCGTCGATCGCCGGCGATTTCGTCGCCTGCCTCGGCGTTTCCGAGGTTGGGTCGGGCTCTGATGTCGCGTCCATCAAGACGACGGCGAAGAAGGACGGCGATGATTACGTCATCAACGGCGGCAAGATGTGGACGACGAACGGCACGCAGGCGGACTGGATGTGCCTGCTCGCCAATACGTCGGATGATCAGATTCACCGCAACAAGACGCTTATCTGCGTGCCGCTCAAGGACGATGCCGGAAAACATCGCAAGGGAATTGAAGTCGCGCGCAAACTGAAAAAACTCGGCATGCGCTCAAGCGATACGGCGCAGTTTCATTTTGAAGACGTGCGCGTTCCGCAGCGTTACCGCATAGGGGAAGAAGGCGCGGGCTTCATGTACCAGATGCTGCAATTCCAGGAAGAGCGGCTCTGGGGATCCTTGTCTGGACTGGTCGCCATGGAAAAGACGATCGATCAGACGATTGACTATACGCGCCAGCGCAAGGCGTTCGGACAATCGATTCTTGACAATCAGGTTGTTCATTTCCGGATGGCGGAGCTGAAAACGGAACTTCAGGCGCTGCGGTCGCTCACCTGGGATGCGGTCGGAAAGATGCTGTCGGGAGAAGACGTGACGATGCTCGCCTCGATGGCGAAGCTGAAGGCCGGGCGGTTGATCCGGGAAGTGAACGATTCCTGCCTGCAATATTGGGGCGGCATGGGGTTCATGGAAGAAACGCCGGTCAGCCGCGCCTATCGCGACGGGCGGCTCGCCTCTATCGGCGCAGGCGCCGACGAAGTGATCCTGTCGATCATCTGCAAATATATGGGCATCCTGCCGGGCAAGACGAACCGCTAACCGCCAGCGTTAGATGTCGGCGCCCTTGCGGTTGACTCGGGAGGGGCGGTTTTCAACCCCCAGCGTTTCGACGGCGCGGGCCCGAAAGCGCGCCTTGCTGGCGCTGTTCAGACGATCGAAGGCTTCCGCGCGGCCGCCATATTCATCCCCATAGAGGTCGGCCGCGACATTATCGACGAAATCGCGCTCGGTCTCAGACAGCGTCGACCAGAATGACGAGAAGGCCTCCGCCCGGCCGGTCGTGGGCGTGAGCAGCATCAAAGCGACGGAAATCCCCAAAAGCACCCGTAAACGCACAAAAACCCCGATACCCGAAACGCTACCTTACCTTGCTGTAATCTTCTTGCAATCGCCTGAAACGGGCATGCTGATTTTCCGCGATCGGCTTAACAAGAAGGCAACCATACGGCCTTGCGCCGGGCTGGCGGTTCCGCTAAACGGCCCCCTTCCTGAAAAGCGGCGGCCTTTGGCTAGGCGTCGCGCAACCGTATTCGCTGAGGGTTTTCCCATGGCCGTTCCCAAGAAGAAAACGTCGCCCTCGCGCCGCGGCATGCGCCGCGCGCATGATCGGCTGGCGAACCCGACCTATGTCGAGGACCGGGAGTCCGGCGAACTTCGCCGTCCCCATCACATCGATCTCAAGTCCGGCCGTTATAAAGGCCGCAAGGTGCTCGAACCGAAAGGCGAATAGGCCCTCGGTTTGATGAACGCGTTCGATGGCGCCGCCGCAAGGCGGCGCTTTCTTTTTGGCGACGGGTGGATGAAAATTCGCCAGCCTTGTCGCAATTGAGGCGCGCCGGCCGGGTTTTCGCCGCATTTCGGCGCCGAATTCCCGCTAACCATTCGGTAACCAGTCGGGCGGGGTCGCTCAGCGATTTGCGGCTGGGCTGTCGGATTGGGGCGAAGAGGGATCAATGAGAAATCTGTTCGGACTTGCGGGCGTCGGTTTTGGCGGTCTCTTCCTCGCCTCGTGCGTCACCTATCCGTATGATACGGCGTTCAGTTCCTGCGAACGCGAAGCGAACGCCTGTTACAGGCTCTGTGAAGATATTCCGGATGAAGGCGGCTATGTCGCCTGCCAGGCGCATTGCGATCGCGACATCGACCGTTGTTTCGATCAAGCCTACACGCCCTATAGCGGCGGCTATTATTACGGCGGCTACGGCTATTCCTCGCCCTGGTACGGGCAATACGGCTCCTGGTATCCGAACTCCGGTTATTATCTCTCGTTCAATTCCTACGATCGTTACGGTTATCGCAGGAAGCGTCATGACCCGAGGAATGATCGCGATTGGCGACGCGATCATGACCGCGATCGCGATCATGATGGGCGCAACTGGCGCGACAACCGCAATCAGCCGCCGCCATCGACGGCTGCGCCGCGCCCGAACAACAATGCTGCGCCGCGTCCTTCCGACAGCAATCCGCGCAGCGGTCCACGGCGCCAGCGCGACGGTGAACGGCAAATAGACCGGCCGCGTCGTCCAAACCGCTATTACCGTAATAATTCAGGGGCGGCCGGCGCCGGGTCGAGTGCCGCTCCGGCGCAGCAGTCGACGACGCCTTATTCGGCGCCGCCC
>JAGRED010000197.1 GCA_020446725.1 Parvularculaceae bacterium
AAGTGATAAATGCTTCTTTGGCATTTTTTTCTTCTTCTACGGAAAATGGCCGCTCGACAACGCGCAGCTGAAGCTCTTGCGCGCATTTGATGACGGTTTCCCGCGTTATGCCGCCGAGAATCTCGCGCCCTAGAGGGTGCGTGATGAGCGCGCCTTCCTTGTCGATGATCCAGGCGTTTGACGAACCCCCTTCCGTCACCCTGCCCTCGCGAACCAGCCAGGCCTCGGCCGAGCCCATCCGCTTCGCTTTCTCTTTGGCGAGAATATTCGGCAGCAATCCCACGGACTTGATATCGACCCTTCCCCAGCGGATGTCCGGCTCTGTGATGACCGAGACGCCCTTGACCGCGTTCGCGTTGAGCTTGCGCATGTCGAGGGGTTTTACGGTCATGACAAGCGAGGGACGCACCCCCTCAAGCGGGAACGGGTGGTTTCGCGGCGCAACCCCGCGGGTCGCCTGCATGTAGATGTAGCAATCCTCAAGACGGTTCTTGGCGATCAGGCGGTTTATGACGAGCCGCAGGGCGCGTTCGCTCATCGGCGCGGCGATGTCGAGTTCCTTCAGCGACCGCGTCCAGCGGGCGAGATGTCCGTCGAGATCCCAGAACCGGCCAGCAACGCGCAGCGCAACCTCATAGATGCCGTCGGCGAACTGATAGCCCCGATCCTCGACATGAACGAAGGCTTCGCGAAGAGGCGCATAAGCGCCATTGACATAAGCGATACGCGGCATCGTTTTTCAGCTTCTCCAGAATGCGCCTCTGATCATCATCAGCGCGGCGACGCCTTCAAGGCGCCCGACGATCATCGCGGCGGCGAGAAGAAGGCGAATCCAAGGGTCCATGAAGATGTGGTAGCCTTCATGCCCTTCCGGCGTCAAAGCGATAACGGGGCCTGCGTTCGCGACCGCCCCGACCGCGCCGGCGACCGCCGCCTCCAGCGTGTGCCCGCCGGCCGTCAGCCATGTCGTCAATGCTGCCAGCGCCATCGTAAAAACCAGAAAATGCATCCAGACGCCGAGCTCGTTTCGAACCGAGCGCGGCCCGAAGACGGCGCTCGGCAGAACGAGGCGGCGGACTTCCGATTGCGTCCGCCGCATAATGACGATCCAGCGCAGTATCTTTAGCCCGCCGGCGGTAGAGACTGCCGAGCCGCCTATGATCACAGTGACGAGTGCCAGAATGAGGTTCGGCTCCGCGCCGATGACGACCCCGTTGGTGGCGAAGAGGCTCGCCGCATTGAACAGCTGTTCGAACGCCGCCGCCGCGCCGTGATCGCCCATAGCCACCCACAGGACGACGCCGAGAATGACGATGAGCGCGCAATAGACGGGCGTTTCGATATCGGCGCCTTTCAGGCGCTTGCCGCGCAAGGCGCGATCCAGAACGACGAAGCTTGCGCCCGAAATGACGACGAATGGCAAATAAGCGAGATGCGCCATGAACGGATAGGCGCTGACGCCCGACGTTTCAGGCGTCAGCCCGCCGGAGGCGACCGAAGACGCAGCCAGAACCGCCGCATCGAAGGTGGGAACGCCGCTCGCCGCGATCATGATAAAGGCGAGAGCCGTGACCAGCGCGTAGATCGGCGCGAAGGAACGCGTCGCGCTTGCGATGGCGAAAATGAACGAACCGCTGTCGCCCCGTGAAAATGTCGGCTGTGCGGCGTCGGCGCCGACGAATTGCGGGCGAATGAATATCGCCGCAGCCGTCGCGAGAGAGGTCAGCCCCCCGACCCATTGCAGCACCGCACGCCAGACGAGATCAACAGGTTTGTCGCGAAGATCATCCTCGACGAGCGTTGCGCCAGTCGTCGTCAACGCCGAAACCGCCTCAAAATAACCGTCGATGAGCGACCAGCCGTCAAGCCAGAACGGCAAGGCGCCGAACACCGGCGTCGCCGTCCACCACAGGAGGATCAGCATAATCGTCGACCGGAAATTGACGCTCCGCGCCGCGCCCGTCGACAAGGTCAGGAAACCGGCGCCTGAAAAAAGCGTCGCGGCCGCAGCGAAGGCGTAGTTTCCGGCGACGGCGTCGCCGGTCGACAGGGCGTAGACGATCGGCGGCGCCATTGCTGCGCCAAGCAGCAGGAGTGAAAATCCGAAATACCGCGCGATTGAAGCAGGCGCCATCGCCGATCAGAAATAGTCGATGCTGACGCGGAACATCTGCTCAACGTCTTTGACGTAGTCTTTCAGCGCCATAAGGACGATCCGATCGCCAGGCTTGATGACCGTCTCACTGTTGGGCATTGCGACCTTCCCGTCCCGGTAAACGGCGCCGATCATCACGCCTTCCGGAAGATCGGCGTCTTTCAGCGGCTTGTTGACGAGCGGCGATGTCTCAAGGGCGATGGCGTCGATCAACTCCGCTGCGCCGTCGGAAACCGAGAAAAGGCCTTTAATACGTCCGCGCCTGATATGCTGGAGGATCGTTGAAATCGTCGTTGCGCGCGGATCGACATAACGATCGATCCCGACCGCTTCCGAGATCGCGCCGTAATCCTGATCGTTGATCAGCGCCATCGCACGCCGCGCGCCTTCGCGCTTGGCGACGACGGAAGCGAGGATGTTCACCTGATCATTATTGGTGACCGCGACCACGGATTCGGCTTCTTCAACGCCCGCCTCGCGCAGCAGCGCCCGGTCGAGCCCGTCGCCTTGCAGCACAACCGTGCGATCAAGCTCCGCCGCAATCGCTTCGGCCCTTTCCCGGTTCCGCTCGATCAGCCTGATCTTCATGCTGCCGACTTTTTCAAGCCCGGCGGCGATGTAAAGGCCGATATTCCCGCCGCCGATAATGATGACGCGGCGCGCCTGCCTTTCGGCCTTGCCCATGATCTCAAGCGCGCGGCCGACATCGTTCCTGTCGGCGATGAAATAGATGTCGTCTCCGGCCTGCAGCTGGTCGTCCGCATGCGCGCGCCATATTTTCTCCTCGCGCTTGATGAGGACGATCGTGATTTTCAGATCGGGAAAGAGCGAGGCGACCTGCCGCAGAGGGAAGTTGAGGATTGGGCAATCCTCGTTCAGCCGCACGCCGACCGCCCAGACATTCCCATCGACAAACGCTTTTGTCTCGAAAGCGCCCGGCGTCGCCATCCGCTGCATGATCGCTTCGCTCACCTCGCGCTCGGGCGAGATGATGACGTCGATCGGCATATGATGGCTGCCGAAGAGATCCGAATAGCGCGGATCGAGATAGCCCGCCGCGCGGATGCGCGCGATTTTCGTCGGCACGTTGAACAGCGTGTGCGCGATCTGGCACGCGATCATGTTCACTTCATCCGAATAGGTGACGGCGATCACCATATCGGCTTCGCGCGCGCCGGCTTCCGCGAGGATGTCAGGGTAGGAACCGTTGCCGACGACGCCGCGCACGTCGAGACGTTCCGAGATCGTCCGTACAAGCTCGCGCGACTGGTCAATGACGGTGACGTCATTGTTCTCAACCGCAAGACGTCGCGCGATGCCGAAGCCGACGCGGCCGGCGCCGCAGATAATGATACGCATGGCGCTTTATCTCAGTCCCTTGTTTTGGCGGCGCGACGCTAGAGCAAGCTCACGAAAATGCGAGTCGGAAACATCGCTCTACGCGCTTTCGACACGCGCCGCACCCCCTACGCCGAGGGCTTTAAGCTTGCGGTGGAGCGCTGAGCGCTCCATGCCGATAAAGGCCGCAGTCCGCGATATGTTGCCGCCGAAGCGGTTGATCTGAGCAATGAGGTATTCGCGCTCGAATCGCTCGCGCGCCTCACGCAACGGCAGGGCGATGATCTGCTCAAGTCCCTCCCCGGCGGGGATGGTCAGACCCGCATCAATAATCTCCGGCGGCAGATGATCGCTGGTGATTTCCGAATTGGCGGGATCGCGCCCCATCATGATGAGGGTGCGTTCAATGACATTATGAAGCTGACGCACATTGCCCGGCCAGTGATAAGCCTGAAGCGCAGCGAGGGTCTCGGCGGAAAGCGTGCGCTTCGGAAAGCCGGACGCGCGCGATATCCGGTTGATGAAATAGGCAGAGAGCGCGGGAACATCATCCCGCCGTTCTGCGAGCGACGGCGCGACGACCGGCACGACGTTGAGACGATGATAGAGATCTTCGCGGAAGCGTCCTTCCGCAGCGTCTGCGAGAAGATCGCGCGATGTCGATGAAATGATCCTGACATCGACGCTGACGGGAGAGTCGCCGCCAACCCTTTTGAAGCGCTGATCGACGAGCACGCGAAGGATCTTTCCCTGCGTTTCGTAAGGCATGTCGCCGACTTCGTCGAACATCAGCGTGCCGCCATGCGCGCGCTCCATCAATCCGATCGATTTCGGCCGCCCTTCCTGACCTTCAACGCCGAAAAGCTCTTCCTCCATCCGCTCGGGCGCGATGGTCGCCGCGCTGACGACGATGAACGGCTGATTGGCGCGGCTCGATTTGGCGTGCAGGAGACGCGCAACAACTTCCTTGCCGGCGCCGGACGGCCCGCTGATGAGAACGCGCGACTTCGCATCCGCGACGCGATCGATCACCGCGCGCAGCGCATTGATCGCCGTCGACGAGCCGATCAGGCCCCAGTCCGGCCCGCGTTCACGGAGCTCGACATTTTCACGCTTCAACCGCGCCGATTCGAGAGCGCGGTTGACGACGAGCACCAGACGGTCAGCGTTGAAGGGCTTTTCAATGAAATCATACGCGCCCTTCTTGATCGCTGCGACCGCCGTCTCGATCGTGCCGTGGCCCGAGATGATGACCACCGGCATTTCGGGGTGCACTTTCTTGATTTCCTGAAGGATCTCGATGCCGTCGAGCGTTGAATTCTGCAGCCAGACGTCAAGAACGATCATCGCGGGAACGCGCTCGCGTATCGCAGCGAAAACGCCGTCGGAATTGGCGGCCGTGCGCGGGCTGAAGCCTTCGTCTTCCAATATTCCCGATACGAGATCGCGAATATCCGCCTCGTCATCGACCACCAGGATATCAACGCTCATAAAGCCTTCCCGCTCCTCACTCTACTCCGCCGCCGCCACCGCAACGACCCCGCCGCCCTCTTCGGCCAACGGCAATGCCATGCTGACGACAGCCCCCGTCGGACCAAGCGCGTCGCAGTCGTCAAATGCGAGCGCACCCTGATGTTCCTCGACAACCTTGTTGACGATCGCGAGGCCGAGCCCCGTGCCTTTCACACGCGTCGTCATATAGGGCTCGGTCAGGCGATGGCGTTCCGCCTTCGGCAGGCCGATCCCGTTATCCGCAACGGCGATCCGCACGACGCCGTCGCCTTTCAGCACTGAAACCATAATGCGCCCTTTGGCCGGCGCCTTGCCGGCCTCGGCGTCCGCCGCCACGCGCGCGGCAACCGATTCCGCGGCATTCTTCAAAATATTGCCGAGCGCCTGCGCAATCAGCCGGCCGTCGCATTTGGCGACGACGGCTTCGGACGGCGCCTCGATCTCGATTTCGAAATCCGGACTGGCGACGCGTTGTGAGAAGACGGCGGTGCGAACAAGCTCGCGCATTTCCTCCGTCGCCATCACGGGTTTCGGCATGCGCGCGAAGGAAGAAAATTCATCGACCATCCGCCCGATATCGCCAACGTGACGGATGATCGTATCCGTGCACTTGTCGAACACTTCAGGCGCGCTGGTGATTTCGCCGAGATATTTGCGCCGAAGCCTTTCGGCTGAAAGCTGGATCGGCGTCAGCGGATTCTTGATCTCATGTGCGATGCGCCGCGCGATATCGCCCCAGGCGGCGGAGCGTTGCGCGCTGATGAGCTGGGTGATGTCGTCAAAGGTGACGACAAAACCGCGCTGGCCTTCGACATCATCGCTGACGATCCGC
>JAGRED010000198.1 GCA_020446725.1 Parvularculaceae bacterium
GGCGTCGACAACCCGGTCGAGGCGGTTGAGGATATCGTCACCGCAGCGATGAAACGCCGCGAGATCGCGCGCGGCGATGCGGGTTTCGTCGCCGGCATGACGCTCGGGCTCGTGCTGCAGACGGCCCTGCAAATTCATTACGGGCGTCTGAAGGGGCCATTGTCACAATACGCCGATACGCTTGTGACTGCGGCGCTCGCCGTCATGCGACCGCTTTCCCGCTGATCTGAAAGACAAACCATGCGCAGCATTCTGTTCCAGATCGCCTATTGGCTGACATCCGTCTTTTTCGCCCTCGGCGCGGCGCCGCTCATCCTCATCCCGAGCCGGAAGCCGCTCATGCTCTGGATCCTCGCCTATACGCGCCTTATGCAATTCTGGATGCGGATCATCGCCGGCGTCAAAATCAGCGTTATCGGAAAAGAACGGCTGCCGGACGGGCCCTGCATCATCGCCGCGAAGCATCAAAGCTGGGGCGACGGCATTGTCATGTTCTCGCAGTTTTACGACCTCGCCTTCGTCACCGGCGATCATCTTGAGAAATTTCCGCTGCTTGGCGGCATATTGCGGAAGATGGGCGCGATCGTCGTCGACAATTGCGGCGGCGCCTACGCCCGCGCGCGGCTCGTCGACGATGAACTCGAAAAGGCGGCGCGCGTCGGCCGGCGCATTCTCATCTATCCCGAGGGCCATCTCGCTCCCGTGGGCGAACGCTATCGCTACAAGAAGGGCGTCTATCACATGTATTCGGCCTATGGCTGCCCGGCCGTGCCGGTCGCCACCAATCTCGGCCGCTGCTGGCCGCAGCAGGACTGGCGGCTTACGCCCGGCGAAGCGGTGATCGAATTCCTCGACCCCATCCCACCGGGGCTCGATAAGGAAAACTTCATGGCGCGCCTTGAAGAAACGATCGAACGACGGTCATTGGAACTGATCGGACGCGACCCGCCGGCGACGCTTGCGCCTGCGCTGCCCGATCCGAAGCCGTCGAAGAAAGCCGCAGAGGGGGCGCGCTGACACCGATGACGCATTCCCCGCCGCTTTTCGCGCAGCGTCGCTTCTGGCCGATGTGGGTCGCGCTGTCCTTCGGCACGTTTTCAGACAATGTGCTGCGCCAGTCGCTGCTGATCGGCGTCCCTTACGGCGTCATCGATGCGCCGGCGTTCGACAAGCCCGACAATGCGATGCCGTTCATCGGCGCGCTGTTGCCGATCGCCATCATGGTCTTTTCGCCGCTGTCGGGACAACTCGCCGACAAATACGAAACCTCGATGATGTTCAGGCGCACGAAATTCGCCGAAATAATCCTTATGCTGATCGCCGCCGCAGCGTTCATGAGCGGCGGCGGCGTTCTCGCCATCGCGATGCTGTTCGCAATGGGCGCGCAGTCGGCGTTCTTCTCCCCCGTCCGCACAAGCGCGATGCCGAAATATCTCGCTGCGGACGAGTTGGTGCGCGGCAACGGGCTCTGCAACGCAGGGCTCTATTCGTTCATCCTGATCGGCTACATGGTCGGCGGCGCGCTGATCGTGCGCGAGGACGGGCGGATGCTGGTCGGCGCCGTGCTCGTCTCCGCCTCGACGATCGGCTGGCTTGCGGCCTTGCGAACCTTGCGCGCGGCGCCGAACGACCCCGACCTCAAGATCGACTTTAACTGGTTCGCCCAGATCGCCCGCATGGCGGGGTTCGTCAAATCCTCGCGCGGCGTCGCGCCGCCGCTATTCGGCGTCGCGGTGTTCTTTCTGCTTTCAACCGCCGTGACGGTGATCACGCCGCTTTACGCCCGCGATTCGCTGCAGGCCGACGCCTATGTCGCGACCGCGCTCAACGGCCTCTTCGCAATCGGCGCGGGGATCGGCGCGATTTTCGCAGCCGGCCTTGCGCGCGGCCGGTCGGGGCTCGGCTTTTCGACCGGATCGGTTTTCCTCGCCGGCATATTCGCTTTCCTCGTCGCGTTGCTGACGCCGGTCGCCGCGGGGTCGAAAGCCGACGTCTTCACCATACGGGACCTGTTCATGACGGCGCCCGGACTGTTGCTCGTCTTTCTGTTCATCGGCACGTCAGCGTTAATGGGCGTCTACATCGCGCCTCTCCAGGCGGCCGTTCAGCGCCGCGCGCCGGCGCCCATTCGCGCCCGCATCATGGCGGCCGGGGTTTTCGCCAATGCGATCTTCGCCATTCCGGGATCGCTCTCGACCTTTGTCATAACGAATTCAGACGCCGATCCCGCGCTCGCCTTTTACGGGGTCGCGGCCGCCATGCTGGCGATCTCGGCGCTGATGTTGCATAGACGCCGGACCCTGCCTGAAGGCCTTTACGACGAAATGTTAAGGAAAAGGCCGGCTGACTGACGAAAGCGTTTTCAGGGCTGTAGAAGCGACATGCGCATTTTGGTGACCGGGGCGGCTGGATTCATCGGCGCGGCGACCGCTGCCGCTCTCCTTGATCGCGGCGACGAGGTCGTCGGCGTCGACAATCTGAACGCCTATTACGCCGTCGCGTTGAAACGCGCGCGCCTTGACAGGCTGCGCGACCGCAAAGGGTTCGGCTTTCACGAGATCGACATCGCCGACGCCGACGCGCTCGACCGCGCCGCCGGCGGTCCCCTCGACGCGATCATTCACCTCGCGGCGCAGGCCGGCGTTCGCTATTCGATCGACAATCCGTTCGCTTATGAACATTCCAATCTGAAAGGCCACCTTTCGGTTCTTGAGCTTGGGCGCCGGCTTCAGGTTCCGCATGTCGTCTACGCCTCGTCATCGTCCGTATATGGCGCGAACGAGAAAACGCCCTTCGCGGAAGATGACCGCACCGATGCGCCGGTTTCCTTCTACGGCGCGACGAAGAAAGCCAATGAGGCGATGTCGGCGTCATACGCGCGGCTATATTCGATGCCGCTGACGGGCCTGCGCTTCTTCACCGTTTACGGGCCGATGGGCCGGCCGGACATGGCGTATCTCATCTTCACGGAGAAGATGCTGAAGGGCGAGCCGATCGAGATCTTCAATGAAGGACGGATGGGCCGCGATTTCACTTTCATCGACGACATCGTCGCCGGCGTTCTCGCCGCTGCGGCGCGCCCGCCGGGACCAGAAACCGCGTTTCACCGTCTCTACAATCTCGGCAATGACCGCCCCGAAGAACTGATGACGCTCGTCTCGCTGCTCGAAAAGGAGCTCGGGATCGAGGCGCGCAAAATCTACAAGGGCATGCAGAAGGGCGACGTCGAACGCACCTGGGCCGACATTTCACGGGCCCGCGCCGAGCTCGGCTATGACCCGAAAACGAGCCTTGCGGACGGGATCGCCAGGACGATCGCCTGGCGCAAGGGGCTTGAACGGCCGTTATACTGACCCGCGTCGCGCGGATTCCCACCGATGGAACAACCCCTTACGCGATCGCTCCGCGACTGTGGGAATTTCGTTAACGCGTCGTCAACGACGATTCGCTAACTTTTCGGCTATGGGACTGACGCTGCTCATCCTGGCGACCTGCCTCATCTTCGGCGCGATCGCGTATTTCGCGGCGCGCGGCCCCCTGCCCGTGCCCGATATTCGCGAGGCGATCCGCAAGACCGAGCCGAAACGCTTTTCGCCCCGGAACACGCTTTTCATCATCGGCCCGTCCGCCAATCACAATCCCTGCCGCATGCAGCGCCGCCTTCTGAAGCCGGCGATCGCAGCGCTCATCCGCGACGACGTGTCAGTGATCGAAGTCTACGGTCAGACGAAGCCGACGATGAACGGCGAGCCGATCGACTGGCTCGACGCATCATTGCTGCGGCATGCGATGGACGCGGAAGAAGGATTTTTCGTCATCTATGTCGATGATGACGGAAAGACCGCATTCCGGTCGGAAGCTCCGATGCTCGCGCGCGACATCATGGAACGCGCAAGGCTCACCGGCGAGATCGGCCCTGGCGACGGACGGAAGAGATCGTCCGTCCTGAAAAAGCTGCGCGCGGCATAAGGCTTACTTCGCTTCCTTTTTCAAGGCCGCCGCCGTCTTCTCGACGTCGGCGAGAACGCGCAAGAGATTGCCGCTCCAGATTTTCGCGATATCTTCTTCCGAATAGCCGCGCTTCACAAGCTCGCGCGTGACGTTCAGCGTTTCCGACGCATCCTCCCAACCGACAATGCCGCCGCCGCCGTCGAAATCCGATGCGATGCCGACATGATCGATCCCGGCGACTTTGACGGCGTGATCGATGTGATTGACGAAATCGACGACGCTCGCGCGCGGCTCGATATCCCAGACGCCTTCCATGCGCTTTTCATAATCGGCCTGAAGCTCGGCGCTCGCCGCGGCGCGCTTTTCCGCCGTGTCGAGCCCCATCTCCTTGCGGAGATTTTCCTGAAACGCTTTCTGCGCATCATTGTAAGGCTTCACATAGACGTCGAGCGCGACGATCTGCGCGACGCCGCCATTCGCAGCGAGCGCGCGCAATTGTTCGTCGTCGAGATTGCGCGGGCTGTCGGCGATCGCCTTCACGCCGGAATGCGAGGCGATGATCGGCGCTTTTGAAAGCTCAACCGCCTGCATCATCGTCTTGCGGCCCGCATGGCTGACATCGACCATGATCCCGGCGCGGTTCAGCATCGCGACGAGATCGCGGCCGACGGGGGAAAGCCCGCCCCATTTTTCTTCCGGATCGCCCGCCTCGACATCAGGGTTCGAAGAGTCGCCGAACTGATTGTGCCCGAAATGGGTGATGCCCGCATAACGAATGCCCGCCGCGGCGAGCCCATCAATATCGGCTTGCGACGGCGAGGGCCCGAGCGGATAGGCGTTCTCCATGCCGATGAACGCGATCTTGCGCCCCGACCGTGCAATCTTGCGCGCGTCCGCAGCGCTCTGCGCAAGCGTCACCTGCGCCGGATAGGCGCTGGCGAAACGGTGGATCGCCGCGAGCTTCGAGAAGGCGATGTCATGCCCTTTTTTGAAGTCTTCCGGCGTCAACGGCCCGTGCGGCGTGTATACGATGAAGAACGCCGCATCGAGACCGCCGGCGCGCATTTTCGGAAGATCGACCTGGCTTTTCGTGAAGCCGCCGGGATCGGTTCCCGCCGTCGCGAAATCGTCGGGAATGTCGACATGCGTGTCGAGCGCGATGACCCTGTCATGAATGGCGCGCGCTTTCGCCTCAAGCGCAGGATCCGACAAAGGCGCGGCGAGCGCGGATGACAATAAAAAAGGCAGGGTGACAATAACGGTTCGCATGTGATGCTCCTTATCCGAATTTTCAGTCACCGCCCGCGCCGGCTTTCACCGGAATGAACGGTGTTTTTCCTACGCATTCTTATCAGCCAGCACGCGTTTCACTTCGTCGACAAGCTTTTCGCGCGCGACGCTGGTCTGCGCCGGTTGCGACTCCCGCCATTCCGTGTTGTCCTCAATCTTCTTGGAGAGTTCCTTGCCGAGGACGAGATCCTTGATCGTCACTTCGCCTTTCGCGTGCTCGTCCTCGCCGCAGATGATTGCGACGGGCGCGGCGCGCTTGTCCGCGTATTTCATCTGCTTGGCGAAATTCGATCCGCCGAGATAGACCTCGGCGCGCAGGCCCGCCGCGCGCAACTCCGCCGCCATCGCCTGATAGGCCGCCATCTGACCGTCTTCGAGGGCGAGAATGACGACGGGTCCCGTCGCCTCAGAGACAGCGCCGCGTTTCAGCTCAAGCGCCGCAAGCAATCTCGAAACGCCGACGGAAATCCCGACGGCCGGAACCTCGACACCCTTGAAGCGCTTTACGAGGCCGTCATAGCGCCCGCCGCCGCCGACAGAGCCGACGCGAACAGGACGGCCTTTTTCGTCGAGCGTTTCAAAAGTGAGATCCGCTTCGAACACCGTCCCCGTGTAATATTCGAGCCCGCGAATGATCGAGAGATCGATTGCAACGGAATTCCTGTAACGATCGGACATTTGCCGATCAATCGACGCCAGCTGGTCAACGCCCTCCGCGCCGCTCGGCGTGTCGCCGAGCACGCCGGCGATTTTCGACAGCGTCGCCGCGCTGTCGCGCGCGACGGTCGATGAAAGGAACGCGATCACCGAATCGATATTCGCGTCGCTGAGCCCGACGCCTTTGGTGAAATCGCCGCTTTCATCCTTTCGTCCGGGTCCCAACAATTGCCGGACCCCCGCCGCGCCGAGGCGGTCGAACTTGTCCATCGAGCGCATCACGTCGAGACGCGTCTCGCCCTGGCCGTCACCCGCAAGCCCGAGCTTTTCAAAAAGACCATCGACGATCTTGCGGCTTGAAACGCGAATGACGAAATCGCCGGGGGGAACGCCCGCCGCCTCGATCACGTCCGCGAACAGCATGCACATTTCCGCGTCGGCGTGCGGCGCGGGCGCGCCGACCGTGTCGGCGTCGCATTGCGTGAACTGGCGATAACGTCCGGGGCCCGGCTTTTCATTGCGCCAGACCGGGCCGACGGCGTAACGGCGAAAGGGCTTCGGCAGCGCGTCGTAATTTTCAGCGACATAACGCGCAAGCGGCGCCGTCAGGTCGTAGCGAAGGCTCATCCACTGATCGTCATCGTCCTGCAGCGAGAAAACGCCCTGGTTCGGACGATCGACGTCGGGCAGGAATTTGCCGAGCGCGTCGGTGTATTCAAAGGCCGGAGTTTCGAGCGGATCGAAGCCGTAAGACTCGTAGACGGCGGAAATGCGCGCCAGCATTTCCCGCTCGGCGGCGATTTCGGGTCCGAGCCGGTCGCGAAACCCCCGCGGAACGCGCGCCTTCGGTCTGTGCGGTTTGTCTTTTTTGGCCATCGCGGCGGGATAGCCGAAGGCGCCGCCGCGCGCAACGCGCGCCGGCGCCCGATGAACGCTATTCAGGCTTCACGAATTTCAGGGTCATGCGATCCGATTCGCCGACGGCGAGATATCGGTCGCGATCGTTTTCCCCATCCGCAAGGACCGGCGGCAAGGTCCACACGCCTTTCTCATAATTCTTTTCATCGCGCGGATTCGCGTTCAGCTCCGACCGGCCTGCGAGCTTGAAACCGGCCGCTTCCGCAAGCGCGATGACGCGCGCCTCGGAGACATAGCCGTTCGCCGCTTTCGGGTCCTCATTCGCCGGATCGCTCCAGCGGTGATCGACAAGCCCGAGAACGCCTCCCGGCTTCAGCGCATCGTAAAACGCCTTGAAGGCGAGCGGCGCGAAATGTCCGTCCGGATAAAGATCGCTCACCCAATTATGGGCGTTGCGGAAGGTGACGACCATGTCGACCGATCCGGGCTCGGCGATTTTGAGATCATACGGATAGCCGAACGTCGTCACCGCGACATCGCGATAAATATCGGGTTTCTGCCCCAGCATGGTGAGATAGGCGCCGAGGCCGCGGCGCTGATAGCCGTACGGCGCGTTGACGCTGAACTGCGCCGCGACGAATTCGCCGCGATCTTTCAGCGCCGGCGCCAGAATTTCCGAATACCACCCCGTTCCCGGCCAGATCTCGACGACGGTCATGTCAGACCGCAAGCCGAAGAACGCGAGCGTTTCCTTCGGATGCCGAAATTGGTCGCGCGCGCGATTTTCGTCGCTGCGATGCTCGCCGGCGATTGCGGCGTCGAGCGCAGCCTCCGTCTTCTTGTCGAGCTTTTGAGCATGCGCGGCGCCCGCCATCGCAAGGCAGGCCGCAAGAATTCTGATCATCATTCGCCCCTCCGGCAATTGGGTCGCCCTCATCATGGGGCTTAGACAACCGGTATGGGCGAAAGCGCAAAGGCGCCTAAATGACAATCCCGTGATGCGCGCGCATGATGCGCGCATGAACAAGGCGAATTGAGCGATCAATCCCTGATGATGTCGATGCGGCTGACGGTGACGGTCTCCAGCGGCACTTCGGCGGGAAACGGCCCGCCGGCGCCGGTGCGCAAGGCGCCGATCGCATCGGCGACGTCCATTCCCTCGACAACACGGCCGAAAACCGCATAGCCGTAGCGCGGCCCGAGATCGTTGACGAAGTGATCGAGCTGATCATTGTTGTCGCGCAGATTGACATACCACTGCGCCGCCGCGCTGTTGGGGTTCATCGTGCGCGCCATGGCGAGGGTCGTGCGATAATTGCCGAGACCGTTATCGCCCTCATAGGGAACAGGGTCGCGGGTCGGACGTTCGCTCCAGTACTTGTTGTAGCCGCCGCCCTGAATGACGAAACCCTGAACGACACGATGAAAAATCAGCCGGTCGTAATGGCCGTCCTCGGCGTATTGGACGAAATTGGCGACCGTCTTCGGCGCCTGGTCCGGATAAAGATCGACCAGCATGTCGCCTTTTGAGGTGACGATCTTTGCGTGCAGCGTCGTCGCGGGCCAGTCGATGCTGTCGGCTCTGGTTTCAATCGGCGCCGCCGGCGTCGTACTTTCCTCAGCAGGCGTCGCATCTTCCGCTGGCGCCGTTTGCTCGGCGTCATATTCCGCGGCGTTCTCAGCCGCGCTCTCAGCCGCGGAGGGAACTGCCGGCTCCGCTTCGCGGCGGCCGCAGGCGGCGAGCGACAGGCCGCACAAAGCAAGGATGATCGCGGTTTTCCTCATTCTATTCCTCCTTCGCGGCGCGCAGCGCATTGATCCTCTCGATCAACCGCCGCGTCGATCCATCATGAGCAGTCGGGGGCGATTTCTTTTCGCCAAGACGCGCAATCTCGGGAAGGATGTCTTTCGCCAGCGCCTTGCCGAGTTCAACGCCCCACTGGTCGAAGGAGTTGATCCCCCAGATGACGCCCTGACAAAAGACCTTGTGTTCGTAAAGCGCAACAAGCGCGCCAAGCGTTTCCGGCGTCAGCCGCTCCATCAGGATCGAATTGGTCGGCCGGTCGCCCGGGAAGACCTTGTGCGGGGCGAGCGCATTCGCCGCGGCGGCGGAAAGACCGCTCGCGGAGAGTTCGGCCCGCGCCTCAGCCTCGCTCTTGCCGAGCATCAGCGCTTCCGTCTGCGCCAGGAAATTCGCGAGCAGCTTTTCATGATGATCGCCGAGGGGCGAGGCTGATTTCGCCGCAGCGAGAAAATCGCAGGCGATAACATCCGTTCCCTGATGAATGAGCTGGTAAAAAGCGTGCTGGCCGTTCGTGCCGGGTTCGCCGAAAAGGACCGGCCCGGTCGCGCAAGCGACGGACGCGCCCGCCTTTGTCACCGACTTGCCGTTCGATTCCATGTCGAGCTGCTGAAGATAGGCCGGCAGGCGATGGAGGTGCTGGTCATAGGGCAGAACCGCATGCGCGGCGGCGCCCTCGAAATTGCGGTTCCAGATTCCGATAAGGGCGAGCAGCGCCGGCATGTTCCGCGCCAGCGGCGCCGATCGAAAATGCTCATCCATCCGGTGCGCGCCCTTGAGCATCGCCTCAAACGCGTCCCAACCGCATTGAAGCGCGATAGAAAGACCGATCGCCGACCACATCGAATAGCGCCCGCCGACCCAGTCCCAGAACTGGAACATGTTCTCCGGCGCGATGCCGAACGCCGTCACCGCCTTTTCATTCGTCGACAGGGCGATGAAATGGCTGGCGACATCTTTCTCGGCGCCGCCTTGTTTGAGAAACCACGCCCGCGCGCTTTGCGCATTCGTCATCGTTTCCTGCGTCGTGAAGGTCTTCGACGCGACGATGAAAAGCGTTGTCGCCGGATCGACCGCTTCAAGCGTATCGGCGAGATGCTGGCCGTCGACATTGGAAACGAAAAAGGCGCGCTTGCCCTTCAGCCAATAGGGGCGCAGCGCCTCGACCGCCATCAGGGGGCCGAGATCGGAGCCGCCAATGCCGATATTGACGATCGTATCGAGCGGCGCGCCGGAAAAACCCTTGAGCGCGCCCGTCTCAAATTTCCGCGCGAAAGCCGCCATCCGGACGCGCTCGGCGGCGATGCGCGGCGCGACATCGGCGCCGTCGACCTGATAGGCTCGGCCGGAAAAATCGCGCAGCGCGACATGGAGGACGGCGCGATCCTCCGTCGTGTTGATCTTCTCGCCGGAAACCATGGCGCGGATCGCGCTCTCAAGGCCGGCGGCGCCGGCGAGGTCGAGAAGCGCGGCGCGCGCATCGGCGGAAAGCCTGTTTTTCGAATAGTCGAGAAAAAGCCCCGCCGCCTCGACCGAAAACGCCGCGGCGCGTTCAGGGCCCGCATTGAAAAGATCGATGGTCCGCGTCTTGCGCAGCCCCGCCTGAAGCGTTTCAAGGCGGGCCCACGCCGCGCTTTTGGTGATGTCGATCATCGCCCCTCATTAACCTTAAGCGATCATGTCGCTTACGCGATCCGGGCAAGTGATATGGATTTTAGGCAAGCGCCTCAACGGATTTTAATGTTGGCCATGTAAAGGGTGACCCATGACATCAACCGCCCGCTCTTCCGATATCACCCGCCGCCTCGCGCGCAATCTCATCGTCACGCTCGCCGTCACGGCGATTTTCGCCTTCAAGGCGGTTGAACCGCAGACCGCCGCGCCGGCGCTTGAGCTTTTCGCCGCGGCCTCCCGCTAGATCTTACGATCCGTATTTGACCGAGCAGCCATAGGGCCGCGTCTCCTTGACCGTGACCGGTTTGCCGTCCGAGACCTCGTCGAGCGCCGCCAGCAGGTAATTCGTCGACCCTTCGACGCTCGCATGATTGGCGGTCGGGCGATCGTCGATCGCTCCCTGGTAGCGCAGGACGCCCGCCTGATCGATCAGCGCCATCTGCGGCGTCGTTTTCGCGCCATAGGCCTTGCCGACGACGCCGTCCGGGTCGAGCAGCACGAAATCGGGCTCGGCCTTGTAGCCGGCGGTCAGCTCATTCGCGCGCGCGGCGTCGGCGTGGCCCTGCTTGCCGGGGGCCGAGGAAATGACCGTGATCCAGACGACATCCGCCTCATTCGCGATCCGCTGGGTCTTTTGCATATTGCCCGTCTCATAATGTTTCTGGACGAAGGGACAGCCGTCATTCGTCCACTCAAGGACGACGAGCTCGCCCTTGAACTGATCGAGCGAGATCGTCTCTCCGTTTGAGGCAGTCCCAGAAAAGGCCGGCGCCGGCGCATCGACAGCAGGACCGGCGAAGGCGGCGCTCGCCGCAAACGTCGCAGCGGCGGTGAAATGGGAAAGTTTCATCATCGGCGCGTCTCCTTTCAGGGTCGGTTACGAGGCGGCGCGATTGAGCGCCTCCAGAATGCGGCGTTCGGTGAGCGGCTGCTCAAGGACGATCGCCTCGCCGCCGCCGGGATAAACGAGATAAAGCGGCACGCCATTGGCGCCGAATTCGGCGAGCGCGCGCTCAATGGCGGGATCGCGGTTCGTCCAGTCGGCGGTGACGAACGCGACGCCTTTTTCTTCGAACGCCGCCTTGACCGCCGGAGAGGAAAGAACGGTCAGCTTGTTCACCTGGCAGGTGACGCACCACGCCGCCGTGAAATCGACGAAGATCGTTTCGCCCGCCGCCCTTCGCGCCTCGATATCGGAAGGGTCAAAGGGAATGACGCCGGCAGCGGCTTCTTTCGCAACGACAGGCTTCATAAGCGAGACCGGAACGAGCGCGGCGAGGAGCAGGCCGACTGCGGCGAGCCTGGCGCCTTTCGCCTCCCGCCCCCATTCCCAAAGACGCGCCCCGAGCGCGACGGCGATCAGCCCGGTAATGGCGAAGGCGAGGCCTTTTTGCCCGGTCTGCGCGGCGAGAACCCAGATGAAAAAGCCCGCGGCGGCGAAAACCGGAAAAGCCAGCGCCTGACGGAACCGGTCCATCCACGGCCCCGGCTTCGGCAGAAGGCGCGCCGCGCCCGGCGAGAAGGAAAGAGCGACATAGGGCGCGGCTAGCCCCAGCGCCATGGCGATGAAAATCGAGAGGCCCTGGAGCGGCGGCAGGATTGCGGCCGCCCCGACAGGTGCCGTCAGCAGCGGCCCGACACACGGCGCGGCGACAATGACGGCGAGAACGCCGGTCATGAAGGCGGAAGCATCGCCGCTTTTGCCGGCGACAAGCCCGGAACCGAGATTTTGAATGCTCGATCCGACATGAAAAGCGCCGGCGAGATTGAGGCCGACCGCGAAAAGCACATAGGCCGAGAGCGCGACGACCGCCGGCGACTGAAGGTGAAAGCCCCAGCCGATCTCCTCACCGCCCGCCCGCAGCAACAGCAGAAGCCCCCCGAGTGCGGCGAAACTGGCGATGACGCCGGCGCCGTATAGAACGCCATGCCGGCGGAGCGAGGCGCCCTCGCCGCTCGCGGCTTTTGCCATCGACGCCGCTTTGACGAACAGGATCGGAAATACGCAGGGCATGAGATTGAGGATCGCGCCGCCGAAAAAGGCGGCGATGAAGAGCGCGAAGAGCGAGCCGCCCGCCGCGTTCGGCGATGTTGACGCCACGCCGCCGTCCGCAGCGCCGCGTTCCGCCGTGAGCGAATAGGATTGCGCGCCTTCGCCATCCCCAAATTGAATAACGCCGGATAGCGGTCCCGAAAGAGCGTCCAGATCAGGTCCGCCAGCGATTGCGACAAGCAGGCGATCGCCTTTCCTGCGCGCACGCTGTTCCGCGGCGGGTTCGGATGCGCCCGGCATGTCAGGAAAGAAATAGGCGTCTTCGCCGAGCGCCGGGATATCGAGCGTCAGCGACGTTCCCTGCACGGCGTAATGCGCCTCACCGTCGAGCGGCGTCGGCATTGCGGTGCGCGCGCCTGCAAAAAGCGCCGCGACCTGAGGATCGGCGCTCGCCTTTTCGACAACTGGAATTGAAAGCGAGAAACTTCCCGTCTCGGGCACGCAAATGTCGGCGCAGATAAGCCACGTCGCTTCAAGCGCGATGTCGAGCGTCGACCCGACGACGGCGTCTGCGGGCGCCGTCACGCGCGTCAGGAAAACCGGCGCGCCTTCGTGGCCGAAATTGACGAGCGGCCCGATCGGAATGCGGTGAGGCGCGGGATAATAAATGGCGCCCGCTTCAGCGCCCGCCGGCAAGGTCCACTTGAAATCGAGCGGCAATCCGGAATCGCCCGGATTTTTCCAGTAGACGTGCCAGCCTTCTTCGAGGCGCTGCGCGAAAGCCAGCGCGATGACGCCGCCAGGCTCGACCCCGTCCGTTTCCGGCGCAAGGCGCGATTGCGCATGGTCGGTGACGACCGTTGTCTGTGCGTAAGCCGGCGCCGCTAACGCAAGGACGGCGACGAGGAAGGAGAAAACTCGCATCCGTCCTCCTTACGCGAGACCGCCCGCACGGCCAATATGACCGGCGGGCGGCGAGACGCAGATCGCTTTGATTTGAAGTCTTTACGAGGGACGCTGTCCCGTCACGGCCTCAGACTCGCTGATATTGAGGCGCTTCATGCGGCGGCCGATGAGCGAGCGCCAATTGCTGAGCGACACGAGATGCGCGTAGATCGGCGCGAGCACGTTCATCTTGCGCAGTTCGAGAAACTGCTCGTCAGTCAACTGATTGAGGCGCTGCTCGTCGACGCCGAGATATTGCGCAAAGGTGCGCGGCGCCGTTTCGCCGGCCGGCGTGTACTGCGCGGTCTGCGGCTGGATGATGCTGAACTTTTTCAGCTCTTTCATGATCCGCTCGGTCAGGCGGCGGTCGGCTTCGTAGGTCGACGTAAACTCCATCGCGCGCTTGGAGAACTCGCTGAGTTCGCCATTGTCGAACAGCTTGCGTTCGGCGTTAGGCGAAACGCCCTCATAGGCCGCGTCAAAAACGAGCGCATAGCGGTCGCCGCCGGTCTCGCCGGCGAGTGCGAAGGGATAACGGCGCAGATATCCCGGGATATAGGTGTGCTCGTCCCAATTGCCGTTCTCATCGACAAAGAGGTTGAGATCGCTGTTGAAGCCGAGAATGGCGATCGGCAGCGGCTCATCCTGCGAATAGAAGACGACCGGATAATATTTCGCGGCCTCGACAACTTCCGAGATCGTCAGCGGGATCGCGCGCACTTTCGAGCAAAAGCTGAACGGCTTCGCAGCGTTGTCGAGACCGAGCTTGCCGTGCTGTTCCTTGTTCAGGAGTTCCGGTCGCTCAAAAAGATACATCTTGCCGTTGATTTGCGGCGCGGCGGGCGTCTGGCTCATGGGTTCTTTCCCTAAACAATACGATGTGACGACGCCGCAAAGCGGGTCGCGCCGCCTCATCGGCGGCGAAGTCGCGGGTCGCCTTAGCAAAAAGAGCGCCGGGGTCCAAGGGCGCAGGGGCGAGGTCAGCCCTCAAGCAGGAACTGCGCCGCAAGCGCCGGGTTTTCCATCGGGACGAGATGGGTCAGTCCGTCGGCCCTGACGACGTGTGCGCCAGCGTTTTCAAGCCGTTTCAGGGCGAATGGCCGCACGGTCGTCGAAGGGTGGCTGGCGACGAGCACTGAAATTGGCGCCGGGGCGCTTTTGACCGCGCCCCAGAAATCCTGCGCATGGCCGGAAAACGTCGCCGCCTCCCAGGCCGGCGCGCAGGAAAGCGCGACGCCCCCGTCGGTCTCGTAAAGACCGTCTTCGAGATAGTCGTCGAGGACCCCGTCCGCCCAGCCTGCAAACAGGGACTTTGTCGCATATCGGCGATGAACGGACGCCCGGTCCGGAAAATGGGCGCGGCGCGCCCGGGCGCCTTTCGCCAGCGGGAGGCGCTGCGCGAAGAGGATCCAGAACGGCGTTTTCGCGGCGAATGAAAACCAGCGCGGCATCGCCACAGGTTCAATGAGGCGCAGCGCCGCCACATCCTTCCGGCCTGCGGCGGCGAGCGTAACGGCGACCGCGCCGAGCGAATGCCCCGCGAGCGTCCATGGCGCCCGCGCTGGCGAGGACGCATTCAATACGTCGAGCAGCGCGGCGACATCTCGTCCGTATACGTCCATGCTGCTATGATTCGCAGGATCGACCGGAAGGCGCGAGCGGCCATGTCCGCGCAGATCGACCGCGTGAATATCGTATCGATCGCCCATCGCCTCAAAAACGCGCCGATAGGCCGATGCGCAAAAACCGTTGGCGTGCGCGAACAAAAATGGCGGCGCGCCTTGTCGCCCGAAGCGGCGCAAGGCGATTTCGCCATCGCTGAGCGCGACAAGCAGGCGATCATTCAATGGTTCGAGACCGGCTGACATACAGGGCGCAAGCCTTACAGGTTTCGCGACAGCCTGTAGACCGTGACAAGATGCAGCGCGTCTTCCGCCGCGCGGTGACGGCGCGGCGCCAGCCGGTCCGCGCGAGTAAGAAGGTCGGCCTTTCGCTCAGACGTCAGCGGCGGCATCACGTTTGAAAACTCCTGAAGGCGAATGGGGCACTTCCGCCCCGCCGCCTCAAACAGGCGCATCATCCAGAAAGCGTCCCAGTCCGGCGCATCGGAATAGACGGCGCAATCGGCGAGCGCCGCCATCCTGTCGCAGGCGGCAGCGACACTGACGCCGAGATCGCTCAGCATTTTCAGCGTGATGCCGTGCAGCTTTTCCGCACGCGGATCCCAGGCTTCCGCCGGCCATTCCGGCGCAGGGCTGACGAGGAACGATTCGCCGGCGCCGTCTTCAAACGCCCAGCCGACCTCGATCGGCCACGAACGCGCGCCGAGCCCTGAGGCTTCAAAATCGATGAACGCCAGACGCGCCGCCATCGCCTTTTCCGGTTGCGGAACGGCGCCCTGCGCCATTCATGCCATCAGCACGGGCCGCAGACCGGCCCATGCGGCAATGTCACCGCGCCCGCGCCGCTTTTCAATGATATCGAAGGCTCGGCCGCGCCGAGCGTGGGAACGGCCCCGTCAGGCCCGCGGCCGAAAAACGCCCGTCTCAGGATCTTTTTCGAAATCGATAACGTCGCCGGCGCCGGGATTGGCGCCGCGCATCTCGTCAATGGCCGCGCGCAACTGGTCCGCTTGCCGCCGCGCGAATCGGTAAACGGTCACCGCCGCGCCGGCGACGAGAAGCCCGGCGAGAATGCCTGCGGTCGTGTTCATCGCCATCCCTTTCTGCGCTCATGAAAATCATGCGCGCTTGCACCATATCGACGCGCGACTGCTTTCACGCACGCTCATTTTACGGCCGCCTGGCCGTCCGATCAATCGCTGCGCGCGCATCATCGCTCGCTCCGTCGCGGCCGCGGAACCGCCCGCCGCGCCGATCAATCATTTGTGATGGGCCCGCCAGGCGCGCAGCGCGCCCAATACGCCGCATTCGCGCGCCTTGACCCGGCGATCCGCCAAGCCCAATCTCCGGACCGAAAATTGAGCCTTGTCCGGACCCAGGTGGATTTAGCAATCACATCTCCTTCGCCCGCCCGCCTTTCGAAAGCGAGCGTCGATGGCGGCGCGCGGGAATTCTCCGCGACCGTCGCGGAACTGAAAGCGCTGTGCGCTTCAGATCTCAACGACGTGAATGCGACGATCATGGTGGCGCTCAAGTCGCAAAGCTCGATGATCGCGGAAATCGGCGGGCATCTCATCAATGCGGGCGGCAAACGGCTTCGGCCGCTGCTGACGCTCGCCGCGGCGCGCATGTGCGATTGCGCCAATGACGATCATATCAGACTCGCCGCCGCGGTTGAGCTGATCCATGGCGCGACATTGCTGCATGACGATGTCGTTGACGCTTCATCGCTGCGGCGCGGCGCGTCGACGGCGAATGTCATCTGGGGCAATAAGGAAAGCGTTCTCGTCGGCGATTTCCTTTTCTCACAGGCGTTCGAACTGATGGTCGCAGCGGGCGACTTGCGCGTGCTGCAGATTCTTTCTCGCGCCGCCGGCGTAATCGCCGAAGGCGAAGTCCTGCAACTCGCCACGCAAAAGAACCTCGAAGCGACGTTTGAAATGTATCTCGCCGTCGTCGAATCGAAGACGGCCGCGCTTTTTGCAGCAGCCGCGCAGGCGGGCGCCGTCATCGCCGGCGCCGATGCGCGGTGCGAGGAAGCGCTGCGGTCGTTCGGACGCAATCTCGGCGTCGCCTACCAGCTGATTGACGACGCGCTCGATTACGCGGGACGCGAAAACGCGCTCGGCAAGAGCGTCGGCGACGATTTCCGCGAAGGCAAGATGACGCTGCCGGTGGTTTACGCCTTCGACCGCGCGACGGAAGCCGATCGCGGCTTCTGGCGTCGCACTATCGCCGAGGGCAGCCAGCAGGCGGGCGATTTTGAACAGGCGCGAAAGCTGATCATTTCGACGCGGGCGCTTGATGACACAATCGCCTGCGCGAAACGTTACGCCGCCCGCGCGGTTGAGGACCTCGCCCGCGCGCCGCAGAACACGTTCACGAAAGCGCTCGCCGATCTCGCCGTTTTCTCCGCGTCGCGGATTTCCTGATCGCGCCTATTCCGCGGCGGCGGGATAGGATTCCGTCTCGACCGTCGGCTCTTCACGCACCGGCTCGGCCGGCCCGGCGAGAAGCTGCGCCTTCGAGGCGCGCTTGAAGATCATCAGCGCCGGAACCATGAACGCCGCGATCAGGCCGAGCGCCGCGCCGTATTGAACGCCCGCGCTGAACGCGCCGGCGACCATCGCAACCGTTGTCGAGATGACGACTATCGTCAAATAGAGCGTCGACACCGATTCATGCGTGCCGCCGAGACGCACAAGCAGCTGATAAAGATGTTCATTATGGGCCGCAAAGATATTCCGGCCGCGGCGCGCGCGATGGACGAGCGTGAACGTGACGTCGAAGATGAACGGGAGAAAAGCGATCGGCACGAACATGCGCGAAACCGCGCCCGCCTCGCCATTGCCGACGAGAATCGCAAGCGCGGCGACGGCGAAGCCGACAAACTGGCTGCCTCCGTCGCCCATGAAAATCCGCCCCTGCGGCAGGTTATGCGGCAGATAGCCGAATAGCGCGCAGGCGAGGAAAATCGCCGGCGGCGCGAAGGCCGCCGCTTCGCCGGCGGCGGCGACGGCGAGCGCTGAAAGCACGAAAATCGCGCAGGAAGCGGCGATCCCGTTGATGCCGTCCATGAAATTGAACGCGTTCATGAAGGCGACGACCCAGAAAACCGTCAGCGGGAACGCCGCCGCACCAAGATCAAGCTCGCCGATGAACGGCGCCGGGATCGTGTGAACGGCGCCGAAAACGGCGACAAAGCCGATCGCGATGCCCGCCTGGGCCAGAAATTTGATCCGCGCGCCCAGCGGATGCGCGTCATCGACGGCGCCGAACGCGAAGGCGAGAAAAGAAAAGCCGAAAAATTTGAAATAGGCCGCGCTCTGATGTCCGTAAATCAGCATGAAGACAGCGAAGAGAGTCATGGCGAGCGCGAACCCGCCGAAGATCGCAAACCCGCCCGCCCGCGGCGTCAGGCCTTTATGGCTTGATCGCCCGTTGGGCCGGTCCTGAAGGAAGGTTCTGGCGGCGAGGAATTTCGCAGCGACATAACCGGTCGCCCCTGCGATCACGGCCGCCGACAAAATCATGATCGCTGTCGCCATCAGCATTCAGCACACCGTTCTTAGCGATCGGCGGCGCATAGCATCGCACTCATCGACCACCAGCCTCTCCCCGCCATTCCCCGTGCGGCGCGCCCGGCGGCGGCGGCGGAGGAAAACAGACCGAACACAGTCGCGCCGCTGCCGGACATGCGCGCGGCGAGCGCGCCGGGACAAGCGGCGAGGCGTTCAATGACGGTTTGGACCACAGGTTCACGGGCGATGGCAATCGCCTGGAGGTCATTGTGCGAATTTTCCATCAGCCCTGTGACCCTTTGATACCCCTCGCCGAACGGAATGACCCTTAAAGGGGTCGGCGGTTCGGGCGACGCCGCGTCAAAGGCGCGGAATACGGGGCCGGTCGGCATCGCAACGCACGGATTTGTCAGGCATATCCAGAGCGGCGGCAGGACCGGACCGGCCGCGACGCGCTCCCCGGCGCCGCTGACCGCGACCGGCCGGCGCTCAAGGCAGGCCGGCACGTCGGCGCCGAGACGAAAAGCGAGGTCCGAAAGGTCGCCGGGCGAGATCGTCACCCGCCACAATCGGATCAGCGCGCGAAGCGCCGCCGCCGCATCGGCAGATCCGCCGCCGATCCCGGATGCGATCGGCAACCGCTTGTCGAGCCGAAGCGCAGCGCCTTCTTTTACGCCCGCTTCCGCCTGCAACAGGCGCGCTGCGCGCATGACGAGATTGCGTTCGACGGGCTCAGCCGCGAGCGGCGCGGCGAACGGCCCGGCGATTGCGAGCGACAGGCCGTCAGCGGGCGCAGCCTCGACGACGTCGCCCGCATCGGTGAAAACGAAAAGGCTTTCCAGATCATGCAAGCCGTCGCGGCGCACGGCGCCGACATGAAGATAGAGATTGATCTTCGCCGGCGCGATCTCGCAAATCATTTCGACCCGACCGGCTCAAGCCCGCCCGTCAGTTTCTTTTCAAGCGCCGCGCGCATGCGATCGGCCGGATCAAGTTCGAGCGCGCGCGTCCACTGGAAGCGCGCTTCGGTCTCGCGGCCGAGCCGCCAGTAAACATCGCCAAGATGATCCGTAACCGTCGGATCGGCAGGTTCAAGCGCCGCAGCCTTTTCAAGATGCGGCAGCGCTTCTTCATAATCGCCGCGCTGATAATGGGCCCAGCCGAGGCTGTCGATGATCGCGCCCGACTGCGGACGCAGCGCGACCGCTTTTTCGATCAAGCCGAACGCTTCGTCGAGATTGACCCCCCGTTCAACCCAGCTGTAGCCGAGATAGTTGAGCGCGACCGGTTCTTCCGGCGCAACCTCGACCGCTTTTTGAAGATCGGCTTCGGCTTCATCAAAGCGGTCGAGCTCGATCAGCGAGCCCGCGCGCGTCAGATAATGCCGCCAGGCGTCCTGCGGCTTCGGTTCGTCAAGCCGCGCAATTGCGCGCGTCGCTTCTTTCACCGCGTCTTGGTGACGGTCGATCGACGCGTAAAGACCCGCCAGGGTCAGCATGGCGTCTTCAGCGTCGCGGTCGCGGCGAATAGCGGATTTGAGCGCCGCGATCGCTTCATTCGTTTTGTCTTCCGCCGCAAGGCTGTTGGCGATTTCGATCTGCGCCTGCTCGAATTGCGGCGATGACGGCGCAATCTGGGAAAAGGCTTCGCGCGCCGCGTCGTAATTGCCGTAGATATTATGGATCGAACCGATCAGGCGCCGCGCATCGGCAAGCTGCGGATCGAGATAGACGGCGAGTTCGGTCAGGGCGAGCGGCAGGTTGAACGGACGTTCGCTGATCTTGAAACCCGCCTCGCTCGCGCGCTGCATTTCCTCGGCGGATTGCTGGATCACATTGCCGGCGAAAAGATAGAGCGCCATCGCGACGCCTTCGCGCGCCGACACGTTCGAATAGGCGTTTGTCGGCCGTCCTCTATCAAGACGCGCAAGACCCTCATGCGCGAGGCGGCGGGACGGTCCGCCTTCCTGTTCGAGCCGGAGGTAATAGTCGCGCGCTTCGGTTCCTTCCCCGTTGCGTTCTAGAAACGCGCCGTAAGCGGCGCGCCCGATCGGGCCGCCGAAAGAGGCGACGGAGAGCTGGTGGAGCGCGCCCGCTTCCGCGATGTCGCCCTTTTCTTCAAGCAGCATCGCCTTGAAGGTCGGGTTGAAGCCGGTGAAGACGTCTTTGCCGAGATCGAAAGCCGCGACGCCCGCCGCCGGTCCGGCGATTTCCGCTTCGATCCAGGCGCCGGCGAGATATGAAACCGACTTTGCGAGCGGTTCGACGGCGTCGCCTTTCACGCCCTCGCGCGCGGCAAGGAGATCGCCGTGCTTCAGGTTAATGGCCGCAAGCGTGAACGCGCCGAGGCCGCGATCTTCGCCCGCCGCGACAAGCCGGCGGGCGTAAGGCGCCGATCCTTCAATGTCGCCGGCGGCGACATGAAAGAGAAAGGCGCTCTGGACGATATCGAGATCGTCGGGATTGGCGGCGACCGCGGCGCCGAAATTGCGCGCCGCCGCATCAACATCGTTAAGTCCGGCGGCGAGCCGCCCGGAAAGATAATCGCCGGCCGACGTCGAAGACGGCTGCGCCGTCGCGCAGGAAGCGATTGCCAGTGACGCGACCGCCGCGGCGAGACCTCGGTTGATGTTCAAGACGCTGCTCCTCGCAATACGCTTACATATTCGGATAGTTGGGGCCGCCGCCGCCTTCCGGCGTCGTCCACACGATGTTCTGCGAGGGATCCTTGATATCACAGGTTTTGCAGTGGACGCAGTTCTGCGCGTTGATCTGGAACTTCGGGTCCGCCCCGCCCTCCTCGGTCAGGATTTCGTACACGCCCGCCGGACAATAACGCTGCGCCGGCTCGGCGTATCGCGGCAGGTTTACACTGATCGGGATTGACGGGTCCTTAAGCTTCAAATGCGCGGGCTGGTTTTCCTCGTGATTGACGCCCGAAAATGAAACATTGGTGAGGCGGTCGAATGTGAGCGCGCCGTCAAAGCGCGGATAGTCGATCGGCTTGTATTTCGCCGCCGGCTCCGTCGCCGCCGCGTCGGTCTTGCCGTGCTTCAGCGTGCCGAAAATCGAGAACCCGGGAATGATGGTATTCGTCCAAAGATCGAGCCCTGAAAGGGCGATGCCCCCGAGAAGCGTGCCGAATTTCGACCATAGCGGTTTTGCGTTGCGCGCCTTTTTAAGCTCGCTCTTGACCGGCGAGACCTCATAGGCCGCTTCATAGGCGGCGAGCAGATCGCCTTCGCGACCCGCCGCGATCGCGTCGAACGCGGCGTCCGCCGCCATGATGCCGGTGAGCATCGCATTGTGATTGCCTTTAATGCGCGGCACGTTGACGAAACCAGCCGAGCATCCGATCAGCGCGCCGCCTGGAAAGACGAGCTTCGGCACCGATTGATACCCGCCTTCCGTGATCGCGCGCGCGCCGTAAGCGATGCGCTTGCCGCCCTCGAGCAGCTCGGCGATTTCCGGAGGCGTTTTGAATTTCTGGAATTCCGCATACGGATAGATATACGGATTCTTGTAATTGAGGTGGACGACGAAGCCGAGCGCGATCGTGTTGTCGTCATAATGATAGAGGAAGGAGCCGCCGCCCGTTTCATTATCGAGCGGCCAGCCGAATGTGTGCTGGATATGACCGGGACGGGATTTTTCCGGCGCGATCTCCCACAACTCCTTAAGGCCGATGCCGTATTTCTGCGGGTCGCGCCCTTCATCGAGCCTGTACGCTTCGATAAGTTCCTTGGCGAGCGATCCGCGCGCGCCTTCCGCAATCAGCACATATTTGCCGCAGAGTTCGATGCCGGGCTCGTAATGATCCGTCTTCTGACCATCCTTGCCGATCCCGACCTCTCCGACGACGACGCCGCGCACGGACCCGTCCTCGCGGCGCAGGAGTTTCGAGGCCGCCATGCCGGGATAGATTTCGACGCCCATCCCCTCGGCCTGCTCGGCGAGCCAGCGACAGACATTTCCCATCGAGACGATGTAATTGCCGTGATTTTTCACCATCGGCGGCATGGCGAAGACCGGCAGGGAAAACGATCCCGACGGCCCGAGCAGCTTGAAGCTTTCCGATGCGACTTCAATCGTCGCCGGCGCGCCATTGCTTCGCCAGTCAGGCATCAACGCATCAAGACCCGACGGATCGAGCACCGCGCCCGAGAGAATATGCGCGCCGACCTCCGATCCCTTCTCGATAAGGACGACGGAAAGATCCTGGCCCGCCTCGGCCGCGCGCTGCTTGAAGCGGATCGCCGCGGCAAGGCCTGCAGGCCCCGCGCCGACAATCACAATGTCGAACTCCATGCTTTCGCGTTCCGGAGCGTCGTCAGCCATGCCTTATCACCTCTTTGATTCAGCGCTTGTCAGATCTGTTGTGCGCCGTGTCGGGCGGCGTTGAGCGGTTGCTTTTGGCAAAATTCACCGCCAAATGCCATGTCGCCTTGTCGCGTGCGCGCATACCGGCTTTCGGAACACCGGAAAACTCATGAATCCAGCGCTTTTCCTTCTCTTATGCGCAGCGGCCGTCGCCGGTCTTCTATACGCCGAACACACGGGGGACATGGCGGCGAAGCGCATCTTCAAGCCGCTCGCCTCGCTCGCCTTTATTCTCGCCGCGCTCGCAGCCGGCGCGCTCGGGACGACATTCGGCCAGATCATTCTGGCGGGGCTCATCCTCTGCGCGCTCGGCGACGTCCTGCTCATTCCGAAATCGCCGTCGGCCTTCTTCCTCGCCGGCATGGGCGCCTTCGCCGCCGGGCACGGGGCCTATATCGCCGCTTTCGCGCATGGCGGGCTTTCGCTCGGGACGGCGGCGGCCGTCGGCCTTGCTGGAAGCGGCGCGCTCTCGATCGCCCTTTTAACGGCGCTGTGGAAGACCCTTGGCGCGTTCCGCCTGCCGGTCATCATCTATTGCGTCATCATTTCCGTGATGGTCGCAGCGAGTTTCGGCCATTGGTCGGCCGAGCCTGGCGCGCAGAGCCTTCGCCTCGCCCTTGCGGCGGCCGGCTTCGCGCTCTCAGACGTTTCGGTCGCCCGTGACCGGTTCGGCCGGGAGAGCTTTCTCAACCGGCTTTGGGGGCTGCCGCTTTACTATGGCGCGCAGTGCCTTTTCGCCGTCAGCGTTTGACCTTGGCCGGCGCCTGTGATGCCTATAGGCGATGCAGGATATGGATAGAGCGAGCGCCGCGCGCGCCTTGTTGCGCTGGTATGTCGACGCCGGCGTCGATGAAGCCGTCGCCGACGGGCCGGTCGATCGCTTTCGCCGGGCCGCCGAAAATACATCGCTGGCGACGTCAGGTCATTCGGCGCCTGCTCGTTCCGCCCCGCCCCCAGTCACCGTCATCGCTCCGGCCGCCCAGCCGAGCGCGGATGAAGCGGCGAGCGCGGCGGCGCGGCTCGCCGCAGGCTGCAACAGTCACGAAGAACTCGCCGCCGCAGTCGCCTCATTCGACGGCTGCCCGCTGAAGGCTGGCGCGCGCAATACGGTCTTCTCCGACGGCGCGCCCGGAGCGCGCCTTCTCATCATCGGCGAGGCGCCGGGCCGCGACGAGGACGCCGTCGGCAAACCTTTCGTCGGACGCGCCGGCCAGTTGCTCGACAAGATGCTGGCCGCGATCGGCCGCTCACGCGCCAGCGACACGCTTATCTCGAACGTCGTCTACTGGCGCCCGCCCGGCAATCGCGCGCCGACGCAGGCCGAAATCGCCGTCTGTCGACCGTTCGTCGAACGCCTGATCGAATTGACGAACCCCGCGGCGATCATGCTGGCGGGCGGCGTGCCGATGCAGGCGCTGCTGGGCGTCACCGGCATCATGCGCGCGCGCGGCGCCTGGCGCGACCTGACGCTCGCCTCCGGCGCGCAGTTTCCCGCACTGCCGGTCTTCCATCCCGCCTTCCTGTTGCGCCAGCCCGCCCAGAAGCGTCTCGCCTGGGCCGATCTTCAAACACTCGCCGCGAGGTTAAGAGATGCTTAACGCAGCGCTTCCTATGATGGCGAAACGCGCGTCAGACACCAGCTTTGGGGGCCGTCTCTTGCTTCGCCTGTTGCTGCCAGCCTTCATCGCGATCCTGATCGCCGCCCCCGCCCGCGCCAGCGAGGCGTCCTTCACCCCATCCGTGCTGAGCGACGAAGACAGAGCGCTCTATCGCGACATCTTCGCACTCCAGGAAGATGCGCGCTGGCGCGAAGCCGACAAGAAAATCGCGGCGCTCTCCGACACCTCACTCGTCGGCTATGTCAAAATGGAGCGCTACCTCCATCCGACGGCTTATCGATCGACCTATGACGAGTTGAAGCAATGGATGGCCTATTACGCCGACCATCCGGACGCCGACCGCATCTACGCCCTCGCCCGGCGCAAGCAGCCGCGCGGCGCGACATCGCCGCTCGCGCCGATCCCGCGCAAATGGCGCGCCGAACCGTCTTCGCCGCTGCATCCTGACATCGCCGCCGACTATGCGCGCACCAGCAAGCCGCTGCTGACGCAGATCGAAGGGCGCGTGCGCTTTCTCGTCCGCAAGGAGCAGGCGACGACCGCGCTGAAAGAGATCGAACAGCGCCGCGCGCGAGGCGCGATCACCGAACGCCAGTTCGACCGCATGCGGTCATGGATAGCGGCGAGCTTTTACTATCAGGGCTATGTCGCGCGCGCTGAAGAGGTCGCTGAGGAAATCGCCGGCCGCAATGGCGACGTCGCCGTTCTCGCATACTGGATTTCGGGCCTCATTCATTTCCGCGAAGGCGACATGGCGACGGCGCATGAACGCTTCGCGGCGATGGCGCGCGTTGAAGAGCAGGACGATTCGCTGCGCTCGGCCGCCGGCTTCTGGGCGGCGCGGACCGCGCTTGCAGACGGGCATGTCGACGAAGTCTCGCCGCTGCTTGAGATAGCCGCCGCTTATCCCTTCACCTTTTACGGCCAATTGGCGCTCGCGCAGCTCGGGCGCGACTATGATTATCGCTGGACGGCGCCCCCGCTCGACGCTGACGGGTTCGCCAGGCTCGCCGCGGCCGACCCCGCAGTCAAACGCGCCGTCGCGCTTTTCGAAGTCGGGCGCGTGACGGAAGCCGACCTTGAATTCCGCTGGATCAACGGCCGCATCGCCGACGCGCACGCCGTCGATCTTCTCGCGCTTGAATCAAGGCTTGATCTTCCCGCCGCGCAACTCGACCTCGCGCTCTATCATCAGGGAAAAGCGTTCGAAGCGGGGCTTTATCCCGTCCCGTCCTATGCGCCCGCCAACGGCTTTACGACCGATCGCGCGCTTCTTTACGCGCTGATGCGTCAGGAATCGAAATTCAAGGTCGAGGCGACAAGCCGCGTCGGCGCGCGCGGATTGATGCAGCTGATGCCGCGCACGGCGAGTTATGTCGCCAAGGACCGGACGCTCCAGCGCGGCAAAGGCCGCGACAAGCTTTACGACCCGGCGCTCAACCTGTCGATCGGACAGGATTACGTGAATCACTTGATCCAGACGAGCGCCGAGGGCGACCTGTTCAACATGGCGCTCGCCTATAATGGCGGGCCGGGCAATCTGCGCCGCTGGAAGCGCGACCTTGCGATTGAAGACCCGCTTTTGTTCATCGAAAGCATTCCCAATCCGGAAAGCCGCGATTTCGTCGAACATGTGCTGACGAATTTCTGGGTCTATCGCCAACGTCTCGGCCAGAAGCCGCAAAGTCGCGACCGCGTCGCCGCCGGCGAACTCCCCCTGCACGAAGCGCTGGACGAAATTGCTGAAAGTCCGCGCGACTAAGTCTTGCACGAATGGCCGTTGACGAGTGATTTTCTCATTTCAAACCGGTCGAACCATTGACCGCGCATTTCAATGCGCTCCGGTTTGACGACGTGAAAACCGACAGCGGCGAACGCAGGGCGCGCCATCAGGCTGGCATGCGTTGAAAGCTCTGCGAGGCCGTCCGCCAGAGCCTGATCCTGAAGGCGCTCATAGAGACGGCGAAAGAGCCCTCGGCCCTGCGCTGGCGCCCGAACATAGGCGAAATCGACATAACCATCCGGCGCAAGGCTCAAGAATCCCGCAATCCGCGGACCGTCAGCTTCGACGATGACCGCCTGCCGCGCCAATCGCTCCCGCCATTCCGGGTCTGTGCGCGGCGCCTCAATCCAGGCGGCGCGCTGCGCTTCGTCGTACAGGCTCGCGCCATTGCGGACCGCATCGTACATGACGCGTCCGAGTTCGTCATAATCGGCGGCAGTCGCCCATCGGATCATGTCGGTCATCGCGGTCTTTTGCGGCATCCGGGCGCATCGCGCCAGCGGCAACAAGCGGAAGATTGAACGGCCGCGATGCGCGGCCTAGCCTTGGCGGCTGGAAACAAGGAACGGCGGCGGACGATGCATGATGGCGACATTGAGGGCGGCTGCCTTTGCGGCGCGATCCGTTACAGGATCGCCCGGGGCCGCATATCGGAAACGGGCTATTGCCATTGTCGGACCTGTCAGCGGCAGTCAGGAGCGCCCGTCGTCGCCTTTTTCGCCGTCGCGCCCGCCCGGTTCCGGTATCTCAAGGGATCTCCCGCGGGCTTTCGCGCATCGGACCATGCGACGCGCGAATTCTGTTCCCATTGCGGGAGTTATCTCGTCTTTCGCGAAGACGATGCGGCGGCGACTGTCAGCGTCAATACGGCGACGCTTGACGACCCGGCGCTGATCCCGCCGCTCTATCACATCTATCATGAAAGCCGGATCGGCTGGTTTGAAACCGCCGACGATCTGCCGCGTCATGCGCGCGGCATCGATTGACGGCGATTACTGCTCGATGCCCATGACGCCCATGATCGCGGGCCCGAGAATGACGGCGAAGAGAACCGGCAGGAAGAAGCCGATCATCGGCACAGTGAGTTTCGGCGGCAGCGCGGCGGCCTTGCGCTCGGCTTCCTGCATGCGGTGTTCGCGATTTTCCTGCGCCATGACGCGCAAGCTCTGACCGAGCGGCGTGCCGTATTTTTCCGACTGGATGAGTGCGGTCGTCACGCCCTTGACCCCGTCGAGCCCCGTGCGCTCGGCGAGATTGACGTAGGCGGACTTTCTTTCCTGCAGATAGGAGAGTTCCGCGACGGTGAGGCCAAGTTCCTCGGCGAGTTCGGGCGAGGTGCCCGCGACTTCCTGGCTGACCTTTTGAAGCGCTACCTCGATCGACATGCCGGCTTCAACGCAGATAAGCAGAAGATCGAGCGCATCCGGCCAGGCCAGCTGGATCTTGGACTGGCGCTTCGAGATCGCATTTTTGATGTGGACGTTCGGGATGTAGAAACCGGCGAAGAACGCCATGACGACGGCGCAGAGCTTGCCGAAACTGTCGAGTTCGATCCCGTGAAGAATGTAGACATAGATCCAGCATGCGAAAGCGGCGACGAACGGCATGCCTATACGCGCGGCCATGAAGATGAACACCGGCCGCTGACCGCGATAACCGGCCATCATGAGCTGCTTGCGCGCTTCATTTGAATCGAACGCCTCAAGCAGTTTCAGATTTTCAACGAGCCCCTTGAGGAAACCCTGAGCCGACGCCGCGCGCAGCGAACCGCCTTTCTTGGCGAATGCTTCACGCTGAGCGGCGCGCAGGCGATCGCGATATTCGACAACCGACTTCATCCGCTCTTCGGAGCGGTCGCGAAGGAGAAAGGGTTCGATCAGCGTATAGACTGTGCCAATCGCAGCGAGCGCGACAAGCAGCGAGATCTGGAACTGGCGATCCGTAACCGTGTTGATGAGGGCTTCCATCGGATCCTAGACCTTGATCTTCATCATCGAATTCATCACAAAAATTCCCATCGACATCCAAAGCCCGGCGCCCAGCAGGATGAAGTTTCCCGTAGGCGTGTTGAACAGCGGGTCGAGATAATCGGGCGATGAAAGCTTAACAGCGCCCATAACGAGGAACGGCAGGGCGCCGATGATCATCGCCGAGGCTTTCGCTTCCGACGACAACGCCTTGATCTTGCCTTCCATCAGCTTGCGGCCGCGAAGGACGCCAGCGAGGTTTGTCAACGCTTCGGCGAGGTTGCCGCCCGTCTTTTGCTGAATCATCAAAACGATGCCGAAGAAGGAGACTTCCTGCAGCGGCATTCTTTCATACATTCGCGCCATGCCCTGTTCGAGCGAGAGGCCGATGCGGAAGCCTTCGACAAGCTGCTCGAATTCTTCATTGACAGGCTTCGGCGCCTCGGACGCGATGATTTTCAGACACTCATTGACCGGAAGGCCCGATTTCACGCCGCGCACGATGACGTCGATGGCGTTCGAGAACTCATCGACGAACTTTTTCTGCCGACGATTGATCTGGTATCCAACAAACCAGTTCGGCAGGCCGAGGCCGCCGATGAAAAACATGCCAGCCGTCACGACGAGCTTCTGGCCGGAGACGAGACCGATGAAGCCGAGGACAAATGCGGCGACGACCGAACCGATATAGAACTGGCGCGGCCCGAAGGCGAGACCCGCCTGCTCCAGCTTCTGCTCGAGCGTCGCGCGCTTTTTCGCCTTTTTGACTTCCTTGTTCTTGTTGTCGATTTTCGTGAGCGCTTCGGAAACCTTGCGCCGGCGGTCCTTGTTTTCCTTGTCCGTCGCTGCTGCGGCGCTGGCGCGCCGCGCATTCTTTTTCGTCTCAAGCGACGACAGTCGCTTCTTCGCCTTGTCGCTTTGCGTCGGCGCCAACATGAAAAAGGCGAGCGCGCCGAATCCGACGAGGGCGAGGACGATTGTTATGATCAGCTGCTGGTCCATCTGGCCCTTTACTCAGCCGCCGCGTCGAGAGCTTCAGCGAGCGCTTCTTCCATGCCGTAATATTTGGCGCGATCCCAAAACGCCGGTCGCGCGATGCCGGTGGAGCGATGGCGGCCGACAAGCTTGCCGTTATCGTCTTCGCCCGAGACGTCATAGACGAAGAGGTCCTGCGTGATGATGGTGTCGCCTTCCGTGCCGAGCACTTCGGTCACGTGCGTGATTCGGCGCGAACCGTCGCGCAGGCGCGCCGCCTGAATGATGACGTCGATCGAACCAACGATCATTTCGCGGATGGTTTTCGACGGCAAGTTATAGCCGCCCATGGTGATCATGGATTCAACCCTTTGCAGCGCTTCGCGCGGGCTGTTTGCGTGCAGCGTGCCCATCGATCCGTCGTGACCGGTGTTCATAGCCTGCAGAAGGTCGAACGCTTCCGGGCCGCGAACCTCGCCGACGATGATGCGTTCAGGACGCATACGCAGACAGTTCTTCACGAGATCGCGCATCGTCACCTCGCCCTGGCCTTCAAGGTTGGGCGGGCGCGTTTCAAGTCGGACGACGTGCGGCTGCTGAAGCTGAAGTTCCGCGGCGTCCTCACAAGTGATGACGCGTTCATCTAGTTCGATGAAGCCGGTCATGCAGTTCAGCAGCGTCGTCTTGCCCGAGCCCGTTCCGCCGGAGATCAGCGTATTGATCCGGCAGGCGCCGATAACCTCAAGCACTTTCGCGCCTTCAGGCGAGATCGAGCCGAAATTGACAAGATCCTGGATGCGGAGCTTGTCCTTCTTGAACTTACGAATGGTGAGCGCCGCGCCGTCGATCGACAGCGGCGGCGCAATGACGTTGACGCGAGAGCCGTCCGGCAGGCGCGCGTCGCAGATCGGCGAGGCTTCGTCGACGCGGCGGCCAACCTGGCTCACGATCCGCTGACAGATATTCATCAGCTGCGCATTGTCGCGGAAGCGGACATTGGTCAGCTGGATCTTGCCGGCGACTTCGATGAAGACGCGATTGGCGCCGTTGACCATGATGTCGGCGATGTCGTCGCGCGCGAGCAGCGGCTCAAGCGGGCCGTAGCCAAGGACGTCGTTGCAGATGTCCTGCAGCAGCGCTTCCTGCTCGGCGATAGACATCTGAACGTTCTTGATCGAGATGATCTCGTTGACGATGTCGCGGATTTCCTCCGCCGCCGATTCCGTATCAAGTTGGGCGAGCTGCGACAGGTCGATCGTGTCGATCAGCGCGTTGAAGATCGTCGTCTTGGTCTGAAAATATTCGTCGGTGCGGCCGCCGATTTCAACCGGCTGCTGCTTGGCGACCGCCGCCACGCGCGGAGGCGGCGTTGAGGCCGCCGCGGGTTTTTTCGCCGGCGCCGCCGCGGCTGCGGGCTTGCCCGCAGGCTTGGGCGCAGCCGCTTTCGGCTTTGCGGCGGGCGCCGACTGCGAAGGCGTTTCGACTTCTGCCGTTCTGCGTCCGAACATCGCTTATCCTATTTCTTCTTGAGCAGGCCTGCGAGGCTGAAGCGGCTTTTCTTGGCCGCCGTCTGGGTGCGCCCGAGAACGAGCGAGGTGAGTTCACGCATCGACTGTGCGGTTTTCGTCTTGGCGCCGACCTCAACGATCGGCGAGGCGTTCGTTGCCGCCGTGTGGAAGAGCTGCGGCTCCCAGTTGAAAACGACCGACGGCTTCAGTCCGACATGCTCGGCGTATTGGGCCGGCTGGACGGAAGAAAGCTTGGCGTCAAACTGATTGATGACGAGGAGCGGCGGCGCATCATTCGGCCGGGAGCCGGCGATGATATCGATAAGGTTCTTGGTGTTGCGGAACGCCGCGAGGTCGGCGGTCGCCGTAATGACGATCTGATCGGCCGTCTGCAACAGACGCTTCGACCAGCCCGTCCACACATGCGGCACGTCGACGATAATGGTCGGCGCGGCGCTGCGCACAACGTCAATAACCGTCTCGTACGCCTGGTCGTCGATGTCGTAATCGCGATCGAGAAGGTTCGGCGCCGTAAAGAGGCTTAGATGATCTGTATGCTTTTGCAGCAGGCGATCAAGAAGAACGTCGTCGAGACGCTCCGGAGAGCCGAGCGCTTCGATAAGGCCCGATGTCGGATCCTGTTCGAAGTCGAGGCTCGCCGTGCCGAAAGGCAGGTCGAGGTCGAGAATGACCGTATCGCTCTGCATTTCCTCCGCCGCGCACCATGCGACGTTGTGAGCGAGCGTCGACGAACCCGAGCCGCCGCGCGCGCCGACAAAAGCGATCGTGCGGCCGATCGGCGGCGCCGACGGATCGACATAAAGCGTCGAGATCGACTTGATGATCTGCAACGGCGAGCGCGGGCGCACGATGTAGTCGCTGATCCCCTGGCGCATCAGTTCGCGATAGAGGCCGATATCGTTGGCGCGGCCGATGATGATCACTTTCGTGGAGGGATCGCAGACCTCGGCGAGTTCGCCAAGCTGCGCGAACAACTCCTGCCCGCCGTCAAGCGTCTCGATGATGACGAGGTTCGGCGTCGCTGCGGTCTGGAAATGATCGACCGCCTTGGCGAGGCCGCCCATATGAACGGTCAAATGCGTTTTGGAAAGGCGACGATCGACAGCGGCGCGTTCAAGAAGAACGGTCGTGTCGGGCGTTTCGCAGAACGCATGAATGGAGATGCGCGGAACGGGACGCAAATCATCGTCCCCTTCTTCAAATTCCGCTACGTCGAAAGTCTGGTCGCCGGCAAGCGCCAATGCCTGGCTGGCCGGCGCCGCCAAGGGCGGCGGTTCTTTTGCAGTTTTCGCTTTGGCGGCTTGCGGCTCAGCCCGCTTGGCGGCTGCGGGAGCGACAGGCGGCGGCTCGAAACTGAAATCTTCGGAATCATCGACATCGACATCATCGACATCGAAATCCTCGGCGAGCATATCCTCGTCGAAATCCTCTTCGCCGAGCGCCGCGAGTTCTTCGTCGGAAAGCTCGTCGTCAAGCCAGGCGTCATCCTCGTCAACGCTCGCCGCAGCCTTGGCGTAGCGCACTTTCGCTGACAAAAGCGGGCCTCCGTCGGGGCCGAGGCTCGCCGCAGCGTTGGCGGCGCCTTCCTCGTCGGCGCCGACTTCGTATGCTTCGTTTGAGGCCTTCCTCATTTCAAACTCCCTCCAGGCGCGTCGCCTGACCCCGGTTCGTCACCGTTAATTTGCAACCTGTTGATTCAACTCGCTGTCGCTCTTGCTCGACGTCGTTTCGCCCTTGCGGAACTGCGTCACGCCGCGAATGCGCGTCGCCGAATCCGGATCCGTCATGCCGGCCGGTTCGATGAGATCGTGCGGATCGCCGATCATCGCTGCGAGATTGTTCTGCGCGGCGCAGCCGAAATTCGGCGAGCGCATGTTGCGGTAATCGCGCTCGCGTATGCCTTCCCAAACGCCGCACGCGCTCGGCGTCGCGACATAATGGGTATAGGAGAGAATGACGTCGCCATCGGCGGCGCTCGCGCCGCGATAGTCTGCGGCGGCGATCACATCGGCGGGGACGCCGTATTTGTTCAGCGAGGCGCGGATTTCGGCCGCAGCCGTTTGAGCGCCGTCGGGCGCGGTCACCGTCAGCGCGCCGTGCCCGTTGCGCATATAGGAGTCGGCGAAAGCGCGAAGGCGCGCCTGATCAAGCGATGAAACGCCATCCTCCGCCTTGGCCGCGCTCAACGTCATCGTCACCGTCTGGCTGTCGACGGAAATCGGATGTTCTTCCGCCACCGTCAACGCCTGGTGCTGGCCGTTGAACCCCGCGCCGCAGCCCGTCACGGCCGCAGCCGCGGATATCAGGAGAAGCGTTTTAACAATATTGCTCATTTTGCGTCTCCTTAGTCGAGGATGAAGCCCATCGGCCCTTGCAGCGTCTTTTCTTCAACGCCGGCGCCGGAAAGGCCGTAGGTTGCGGCGAGATTGCCCATCAGGATCGTCTGCATGTCGCTGGCGGCGACAAAGCCTTTCAGCGGATCGGTCAACTTCGACTCATGGGTCGGGTCGACGAGATACGGCGTGATGATAATGACCAGTTCCGTTTCGGAATTGGCGTAGTCGCGGCTGCGGAAGAGCTGGCCGAGCACGGCGACATCCTTGAGATACGGAATGCCCTGCACCGTCTGGCGCATATTCTCCTGGAGCAGGCCCGCCATCACGAGGCTTCCGCCCGAGGGAAGTTCAACCGTTGTCTTGGCTCGGCGCACCGTCAAAGACGGAATGGTGAGACCTGAGGTCGAGAAGACTGTCGGATCGGTGCCTTGAAGAACTTCTCCCGCCTGCTCGGTGACGTTGAAAACGGAATCGACGACGCCGTCTCCATCGGTATCTTGCGGCAGAAGCGTGTCCGGCGGCGGCGGCGTTCCCGGGATCGTCGTCGTCGATCCGCCGAGCGAGAAGTTGTTGAGCGAGGAAATCTCGCTGACTTCGGTCGACACCTTCACGTTGATGCGGCCTTTGTCCAACACCAGCGGCGTGAAGCCGAGACCGACGCCGAATTCCTTGAATTCAAGCGAAATGACGCCGTCGCGCTGACCGATCGGGATCGGGAACTCACCGCCGGCGAGGAAGCTCGCCGTTTCGCCGGAAACCGCGGTAAGGGTCGGTTCGGCGAGCGTTTTCACGAGGCCCACGCGCTCAAGCGCCTGGAAGGAAACGTTGAAGCCGGACTGGCCGCCCCCAAAGAAGCGCTCGAGAGAGCCCGAAAGTCCGGCGGTCGCGCCTGACGCGATCGTCGACGCCGTCGCTTCAAACGCGTTATTTGAAATCGACGTGAAGCCTGACGGGTCGACGCCCAACTGTTTGATGAGTGAGCGCTGCATCTCTACAACGCGCACCTTGAGCATGACCTGCTCGCGGTCGCGGATCGACACCATGCTGATGACCTTGGCCGGATCGCCGATGAAGCGGCCGGCGATATCCGCGGCGTCAGTCGCCTGAACGCCGGTCGGAACGGTTCCGCGCAGGATGACGTTGTCGTTCACGGCTTCCGCCGTAATGCGCGCATTCGGCATCAGGCGGTTGATAAGATCGGTCAGCGCATCGAGATCGCGCTCGACCTGGATTTCAAGATTGAGGATCTGGCGGCCGTTGGCGTCAAAGAAGAATGCGTTGGCCTGGCCGACCTTGAGGCCGAGAAGATAGACGCGCTGCGGCGAACGGATCACCGCATCGACGACAGCCGGCTGCGAGACGAGGACGTCCGCCGCCGGCTTCGGCAATTCGACAATCGCCGCCTTGTCGAGCGGCAATACGATCGACCGCGAAACCGCGCCGGCGCCGCCGAAATCGATCGACGCCTCGCCGCGCTTTTGCGCGAGCGCAGGCGACATCGCGCTCGATGCCGAAAGAACGAGCGCGCCTGCAATCTTCAGGAGAGCCGCTCTTGTTGAGTCTGAATGAAAGCGCATTGGACTTACCCCTCAACGATCTGGTTACGAGCGGCCATAACGGATGACTTTAACGCTTTGGTCGCGGCGCTGTTTCACGTCGCCTTCCTGCGCAGCGAAAACGCTCCGCAGCGAGAAGCTCAACTGCCCGCGCGACGCGCGCGTGTTGATGAAGAATTCAGCGTCTTCCGGCGAAAGCTCGATCGTGGCGTTCGCGCCTTCAATGACCGGCGTTTCGGGGTTTTCCGAATAGACCGTGTTGATGGCGAGCACGCGGACATCTTCAAAGAGAATGTTGGTTGACGTGCGATTGCCGTCGCCGGCTTCGGAATAATAAATGTCGACGCGGTCGCCCGGAAGCACGAAACCGGAAACGCCGGTTTCAGGCGTGATGCGCATGGTGACGGCGCGCATGCCCGGCTGAAGGACGGCGGCGAGAAGGCCCGACGTTCCGGCGCGAACGATTTTCGCTTCGATGATCGGCTCATTGGCGACAATCGATGAGCGCGCGACCGCCTTCTCAAGCTCTGCCGGATCGCCGCCGGACGCCTCGGTGATATACGCTTCCGACATCGCCTTTTCCGGCCATTCTTCCCAACGCACGGCGTCCGCCGTCAGCCGCTCGCCGCGCTGAAAGTCGCGATCAGCGACGAGGATGCGCACGGTCTTTTCGCGCTCGGGCTGCACGATCTGAACCGGTTGGCTCTTGTTTCCGCTCATCATCATGAAGAAGGCGCCGACGCCGGCAACAAGCGCTACGCCAAGAACCGCAATTCGCGTCACATTCATGTTTCACTCGCCCTTTCGGGGGCTTTAGCGCCCTGGTTTTTCAGTAAATTCTTGTAAGAAGAAGTCCTCAAAACTCTGTTAACTGATCTCATTAACCGCCAAACGCCAATTGGAAGAACGGCGTTTGCGAAAAGCTAAGAAGTCCCCCGATCGCAATCGCGACAGCATACGGAATATCCTTCGGCCGCTGATGCAGGCGCAAAAGCCAAGGCGCATGCGCGTAGACCGGCAGCGCCGGCGTTTTGCGAAACATGATGAGAAGAATGGCGAAAGCGCCGCCGGCGAACGCCGTGTTTACCAGGAACGGCGCAAGCGCTGACGGTCCGATCCAAGGCGCGCAGGCCGCGAGAAGCTTGGCGTCGCCGCCGCCGAGGAATTTTCCGGCGAAAAGGGCGAAACCGACGACAAGCGCGGCGCATGCGAACAGGAACCCTTCGAGCAAATCGGCCGGCGTCGCGCCAAGGCCTACGCCGGCGATGAAATAAGAGCAAAACAGGACGATCGAAACCCAGTTCGGGATTTTATATTCATAGAGATCGTTCAGCGCGGCGATGATCAGGGCTGCCGGAAAAGCTGACAGAAAAATCAGGGATATCACTTGCGCGCGCTCCAGTTTGCCGTTTACGGCGAAGCTATGCGGCGGCGCTTAACATTCGGTTAGACATAAGTTCGGATTGAATCATATCGATCGCTGCGACATGGCGAAATCGCACAAAAGAAAAAGGAGGCCGAAGCCTCCTTTTCCCATTCGCTCATTCGAATTCGAACTACGAAATTTATTAGCTCGACTTCAGCGCGCTTTCGACATCCGAGAACGTGTTGTTGAGCTCGCCGCCGACCGCACGAACCGCCGTGATGATGGCGACCGCGATAAGCGCCGCGATGAGGCCGTATTCGATGGCCGTCGCGCCGTCTTCGTCTTTGATGAACTTGTTGATAAGAGCTTTCATGAGTCGACTCCTGCTATTTACTCTTACGCTTGCACCGCTGATTGGGCGTTACCCCCCTCAGACTGGATGCATGATACTCTCCGGGAATTAATATTCGATGAAAAACGCGCGACCGGAAAACGAATTGTTTGTTTACGGATAATTATCGTTAACAGGGCGTGAATCTACCGGGCGAGACGATTAAGCTGGGCGATGTCGTCAATGATAAGACCGGGATAATCGCGGCGGGCGACGCCCGACTGGATGAGCTTCGCGACGGAGCTCGCGGCGACTGCTTCATCAACATCAGCCCTGTCGGCGAGTTCGCGATGTTTCGGCATTCTGGCGATGCGCCATGCGGCCGTGACGGCGTCACGCTCGACATAGGCGCACAGCGCCGCATATACCCGCTGCTCGGGCGAGCTTTCTTCAGCGCCCGCGCGGGCACCGGCGAGACGCCCGGCGAAATGCAGCATGAGCGCGCGCGTCAGCGACGGACGCTGGGAGGCGAGTTCGCGCAGCGCCTGCGCGTCGACAGCGACGACCTCGCTGTCTCGCTCCGCGACGATGGTTACGGATTGCGCGCCGTCAGCCTCGCCGCCGACCACCGCCGGCGCGAGGCCGTAAATCGCCCCTTGAGGCGTTTCCTCAAAAATCATCGATCCCGAGGAAGGATCGACATGCGAGGCCTTGAGCCTGCCGGACTGCACGACAAGGAATTCGGAACCGTCATATTGCCCCATCGCGAACACGGTCTCACCGGCGGCGTAGCGACGCCGGCTCGCTGCAGCCGCGAGCGCGTCCAGGATCTGCATCTGCAAATCCGAAAACGGCGCCGCCGACGCAATCGCGTCGGCGATCGAGGGTTCAGCGTCCGGTACGTTCAGGGAAAGATTGGCAAGCATTGATTTCTCCGCCGCCAATCTTCCGTCTCAACTCTTTAAAGCGCGGTAAAACATAAAATTTTCTAGAAATCGAACTGATCGCGGCGGCATTGCGTTAAAGGCCGTTTAAGCTTTTCTTGACTCATCCGCGCTACGTGGAAGGACAAGCTCAGAAGGAAAGCGGCCGCAATGCGCTTATTCTCACTTTCCCTTTCAGTCGCCTGCCTGTTTGCAACGGCGGCTTCCGCCGAACAGGTTTGGGTCTCCATGGACCAGGTCAAACCTTACACCTTCAAGCAGGAAGTCGATCAGATCGTCATCGGCAATCCCGGAATCGCGGACATCACCGTGCGCGACAAATCGCGGGTCCTTCTTTTCGGGAAATCGCCCGGGCTGACGAACATGTTTCTCTTCGATGCGGATGGAAACGAGATCGAAAATCTCATCGTTCGCGTGCGCGCGACGAACTCGGATCTTTTGACGCTTCAGCGCGGCGGACAACGTTACACCTACAACTGCACGAGCGTTTGCGAACAGACGCTCATCATCGGCGACTCGCAGGAAGCGTTCGGCGCCGTCTCCACTCAGGTGCAGCAGAAATACCAGCAGGCGGCCGGCGCCAGCGCGCCTTCCGAATAAGCGGCACACAAATTCAGGTACGCAAAAGGGCCCTCTTTGAGGGCCCTTTTTTATCGCGAGGCGGGGCCTGCGTAGTTATAGACCCGCGGCCGTTCATGCGGCCGCAATTTCGCCCGGCACCAGACATCGATCGATCTCGCGACCGATTCCGACGGGGCGGCGCTCGATCTCAGGGTGATCGTCGCAATGAGCCTCTCTCCGCCGCCGGCATGGCTCGTAACTTCGACCTCGCAGGCGGCGACATCGGGGTGTTCGGCGATGCGTTGCGCAATCCGGGCCGGAAACACGTTGACGGCGCCGATCTGCACCGCCCCATCGCGGCGTCCGCCAAGACGAAACCGTCGTTCTCCCTGCCAGAGCATCGCATCCATCGGCACGACGTCGACGGCGAGCCCGGAAGGCGTTTCGCGCCGCAGATCCTCGCCGCGCCGGCTCCACTGGTCGAACAGCGCGAACGGGTCGCTCGGGGAATCCCGCCAGCCGATGAGGCCGTGTTCGGTGGACCCATAGACCTCGCGCTGCGCGCCGAAACCGGCCTTGCGAATATCGGCGGAAAGTTCCGGCGTCATCGGCTCGCCGAAGGCGACGGCCATCGCATTGTCCGGCGCAAAGACGCCCTGAGAGAGAATGTAGCGCCAGAGGCTTGGCGTCGCGATCAGCGCATCGCCGAAAACGAGCGCTTTCTTCAGCTCTTCAGGCGACATCTTGCGCGCATCAATCGACGGAGCCTGGAGAAGGTTCGGCGCGAGCACTCCCAGCACGAAACCGATCAGCCCGTGCGGCGCGACGAAAGACAATATGCGCCGGCGGCCGTAAAGCAGGTTGGCGACGGCGGCGGCGTCCGCGAAGATCGCGTCGGCGGCGTGAACGGAAGGACGCGCATCGTCCGACGCGGCGGAGAAGGAAAAATCCGTCAGCCGCTCATCGATGACGGCGGAAACCGCGCGCGCCCAGTCTCCAAACAAGAGCCCTTCCGAAGCGGGCGCGCGATCGAGCCGGCCGAAGAATGCAAACAGTCGGCGCAGGCAGGCGGCAGCCTCCTTCGCCGACAGGTCGGCCCCGCTCTCGCCGAGCGGCGTTTCGGCCGTCCACCCCGACGCGGTCAAGGTATCGACATGTCGCGAAAAGCGCCCGCCCAACTCTTCAACCGCCAATGCGGCGGCGATTCCGGAAAGCTGATCGACTGTGAAGGTGAAAGCTTTCACCGCATTCTCCGGATTATAGCGCCGCGGCCCATTCTTCGGCGAGACGTTTATCGTAAGCGGCGGCGAGGCTGTCGAACGCGGCGTCGCCGCCGCCGTTCGTCACCCCCTCAATCATGCCTCGGGCGGTTCCGACAATACTGTTCGTCAGCATCAGCGTCGAGCCGGCGAGCCGGTCGGGCGACAATGACGCTTCTTGAATGGCGAAGCCGAGCCTATTCGCCTCTTCAAGCACGATACCGCGCACAACGCCCGGCATCGCGCCATCGTCAGGTCGCGGCGTCACGAGACGCGACGGCGTGAGAAGAAAGATATTCGCCGCGCTCGCGCAGGCGAGATCCCCGCGCTCGTTCAGCATGATCGCTTCATTCGCATCGACTTTCGCCGCCTCAATGCGCGCAAGCGTATTTTCCGCATAGGCGCCGGCGCATTTGAAAGCATTGAGGGACGAGCCGGAAGAACGTCGCCGAGATGAAACGATGACGCGCATCTCGCGCGGCGGATCGCTGACCGGCGCCAGGGAGACGACCAATCGCGCCCGCGCGAGCGGCGAGGGCGCAAGGCCGCGCGGACCGCCGGCGTGCGTCGCAGTGATGCGGCAAACAGCGCGCGCGTTGAGCGAGTTTTCGCGCGCCAACGCAGCGATCGCATCAAGGATCGTTCCGGCTTCGACCGGTGTCTCGATTCCAAACGTGCGCAGACCTGTCCGCAAGCGGTTGAGATGGGCGGTAAGGAACGCCGGCCGGCCCGCGTCGACCAGCAGCGTTTCGAACGCCCCTTCGCCAATCAGCCATCCGCGATCGTCGGTCGACACCGCGGCATCCGCATCAACCAGATCGCCGTTCCGCCAAACGATCATGCCGCAACCTTTGCATTAATTTCATGGAGGAAATTCGCGATAACGCGCTGTCCATGCGGCGTGAGCAGCGATTCCGGATGGAACTGCACGCCATGCCACGGCGCGGATTGATGCCGGACCGCCATCACCTCCCCCGCTTCGCTGAAGGCGCACGCGCGGAGCGGACCCGCGCCAGCGAGCGCCGACACAAGGGAATGATAGCGCCCGACAAGCATCGGCGACTGAATGCCGGCGAACACGCCGCCGCCGTCATGGCGGATCGCGCTTGCTTCGCCGTGAAGCGGTTTCAATGACCGGATCGTGCGGCCGCCGAATGCTTCGACGAGGCATTGATGACCAAGACAGACGCCGAGCAAGGGCGTTACGAGCGGCAGGCGCCGAATGAGTTCGAGAGAAACGCCGGCTTCGCCGGGCGTTTTGGGGCCTGGCGATATGATGACCGCTTGAGGCGCGCGGTCGAGTATCGCTTCAACTTTTTCGGCGTCATTGCGCACCACTTCCGCCTCATAACCCGCCTCGCGAACATAGCGGGCGAGATTGTGAACGAATGAATCATAATTATCGACGATCAGGATCATGCGACGCGCCGACCTTCACCGCCGATCGCGGCGAGCCAGGAACGCGCCTTTGTCAGCGTCTCCTCATATTCCGCCTGCGGATCGCTTCGGAGCGTGACGCCGCCGCCGACCGGAATCGTCATTCCGCCGGCCTCAGCGATGGCGATGCGGATGGCGACTGAAAAATCAGCGCCGCCGCGATCGTCGATATAACCTATAGCGCCGCAATAAGGTCCGCGCCCGACGCCCTCGACCTCTGCGATCACTTTCATCGCCTGCACCTTCGGCGCGCCGGTGATCGAGCCGCAGGGGAACAACGTCTTGAGCGCATCGACCGCCGTAACGTCGCGACGAAGACCGCCGCTGATTCTCGAAACGAGGTGATGCACGCCCGCATGGCTGACCGGTTCGCAGATCGCTTCCTCGCGGATGCTGTGATTTGCGCAGATCCGCGACAGGTCATTCCGCATCAGATCTGCGATCATGATGTTCTCGGCGCGATCTTTCGGATCGCAGATCAGTTCGGCGAGCAGCCTTTCATCCTCTTCCGCCGTCAGACCGCGCGGGCGCGTTCCCTTGATCGGCTCGGCGACGATCGAGAATTTATCCCAGCCCTCCGGTTTCACCGCGAAGAACCGTTCAGGCGACAAGGAGAGAATTTGCGCTGCGCCGCATTGGAGATACGCGGCGTAGGGAGCGCTGCTTGTATTAAGAGCGGCGGCGAAGAGATCAAACGAGTTGTATTCCTTAATCGCCCGCGCGAAAAAGCGTTGAGACAGGTTCGTCTGAAAGAGTTCGCCGTCGCGGATGCGCTCAATCGTCCCGGCGACTGCGCGCCGATAGTCGTCTGCGGAGGTCAGCGCAACGCCGCCGTTAAATGCGGCCTCGAAAGACGCGACCGCGGCAGGCCGACGGCCGAGCGAGGCTTCAAGTCTTTCGACAGCCAGGCGAGACCGGCCGAACGCAAACGCCTGCCGGCGTCGCGCATCAAACGCGATGCATGCGTCATAAGAGCCAAAGAAGAGGTCGGGAAGGCGGTAAGGGGATCGCGGCGCCGTGACGCTCGGCTCGACAAGCGCGCCGCATTCATAGCCCGCAAATCCGACAAGCCCGCTGGCGAGCGGCGGCGACGCGGCGATATCCCCTAATAGGCGCCTTGATCGATGAACGTCCTGCAGCGCCGTGAACGGACAACGGGGATCGCGTTCGCCGTCGACCCATGTCTCACCGTCTTTCCGTTCGACGACGCGTTGCGGGAACGCCGTAATGAACGACCAGCCCGGTTCGCTCGTGCGGGCGCCTGCATGAAGGAGAACAGCGCCCGCCGCTGACGCGAGCGGCGCGAAAGCGTCGATCGGCGCACGCCACTCTATTTCATGCTGCTCGAACACGCGCAGGCCCCGCGGCAATCTGGCTAATCCGGTCAAATCAGCCTAGGAAACAAGTTGCGCGCACGAGCGCGCAATCCTTGCGCAGGAATGAATAATCAGGGCGATTTGTGCGATCAACAGGATTTCTCGCCGCCCGAAAATACGCCAGACAGGCCGCGCGCCGCTACCGGAGACACGATTCATGAGCGGGACTGACGACGTGCGAACGCCAAGCGCGACGAAACCCGCCGTCAGCGTCAATCTGACCGGGTCCGCGCAGCTCTTTTACGCGCTTGCGCTGGCGACGCTGATCGGGGCGATCGCCTATTTCGGCCGCTCGATCTTCATTCCTGTCGTCATCGCCGGCTTTTTGAGCTTCCTCATGTTCACGCTCAAGGAAACGATCCGCCGGGGGCCGCTTGTCGGCCGGTTCCTGCCGAACTGGCTCTGCTATCTGTTCGCCTTCGCCCTCATCATCTCGATCTTCGTCCTTTTCATCGAAATCATCCGGGAGAATGTCGAGACCCTTCTCGAAACGGCGCCGCTTTACGAAGAACGTCTTCGCAAATTCACCCAGGACGGCATCCGGTATCTCGGCGACGCCGGCGCCCTGCCTGAGGACTTCATCGGCGGCGTCGACCAGTTGCGCTCGACCGCGCTGTCAATGATCAACCCCCTGTTGTCGGAGATCGGATCGGCGGTGCGGTCGCTGACCAGCAATTCCGTGACGATCTTTCTCTACACCATCTTCATGCTGCTGGAGCGCGGCCGCATTTTCCGGAAGATCAACCTCTTGAGCGCAGATGAAGGAACGCGCGCCGCCGTCAATGAGACGATCGGCGATATCGCCTCGCTCGTTCGCCAATACATCACCGTGAAGACGGTCACCAATCTCATCACCGCCTCGGTAAGCTATCTCATCATGCGGTTTGTCGGCGTCGATTTCGCCGGTTTCTGGGCGCTTCTCATCTTCGCGCTCAATTTCATCCCTATTGTCGGCGCCGTCACGGCGATCGCATTTCCTGTCATCCTCTCGCTCGTCCAGCCGGAAGGCGGCGGCGTTCAGACGGCCGCGCTCGCGCTCCTCCTGCTCGTCGGCGCAGAACAGGCGATGAGTTCCGGCATTGAACCGCGCCTTATCGGCCAGAGCCTCAATCTCAGCCCGCTGGTCATCCTCCTTTCTCTTGCTGTTTGGGGAACATTGTGGGGATTCGCCGGCATGCTTCTCGCGGTGCCGATCACCGTCACCATCATGATCATCCTGACGCAGTTCAATTCAACACGGCCGATCGCCGTCATGCTGTCGGACAGCGGCGAGATCGCGCCGCTTCGTCATGCGCCAATCGGCGCATCGTCATGACCATGCTTTGAATTCACCGGCCGGCGGCTTCCATCGCCGCCTTGAAATGTGCGGCGAGCAATTCGCAATCTTCGCGCCTTCCGGACCCCTTGCGCCAAGCGAGCCCGATCGTGCGCGCCGGCGCGGGCGCTGCGAGCGGCGCGACTTTCAGACCGGCGTTCGCGGCAAGCCCAGCATCGACGGCCATTTTCGGCAGCAATGTCGAGCCGAGCCCGGCGCGCACCATTTGCGTCAACGTGAATAGGCTTGTCGCGCCGAATACGCCGGAAATATCGTCCTGCCGCAGCTTGCAGGCATCGAGCGCATGTTCGCGCATGCAGTGGCCGTCTTCGAGCAGCAGCAGATGCGCTTCCTTGAGGTCCGCCGATTTCACGGACTGGCGCGAAGCGATCGGATCGCTTACGGGCGCCGCATAAAGAAACGGATCTTCGCCAATGGCGATCCAATCGACACCCGCAAGGTCATAAGGAAAAGCGAGGAGCGCGGCGTCAAGCGTTCCATCCGCCAGACGCTCGGCAAGCGAGGCCGTCAGATCCTCACGCAGAAAGAGTTCGAGTTTCGGGAATTTCTTCGCGAGACCCGGCGCGGCGCGCGGCAGAAGGAACGGCGCAATGGTTGGAATGACGCCGAGACGAAATGAGCCTTCCAACGGCTCGCGGTCCGACACCGCACGCGCCATCTCTTCGGTTTCGGCGAGGATCTTCGCCGCGCGCGTAGCAACCTCCTTGCCCGCCGGCGTGAGAGAGAAATGGCGAGTCGAACGATCGACAAGCTGCCGATCTAGGATCGATTCCAGCTCCTTCACCGCCGATGACAGCGTCGACTGGGAGACGAGGCAATCGCTCGCCGCCTTCGAGAAGGACTCGCGCCGGACCAAAGCGAGAAAAAACTGAAGCTGGCGGATGGTGGGAAGCGGGGTGGCCATATCTTTAATCGGTAAAATTGATGGAAGTATTAGATATTATCTATTTGCTAAATTCGCAAGCCGCCCGTATCCAGCCCCCGCAGGCCGCATCCATCGGGCGCGGCGAGAGAGAAATTCAATAACCAGAGGAGAAATTCATGCTCGGAGTGGGCGATCGTCTTCCGGACTTCAAAGTCGTCGGCGTCAAGCCGAAATTCAACAGCCATGAGGAGAACGGCCAGTCGGCCTTCGAGGATCTCACGCAGGAAAGTTTTCCGGGCAAGTGGAAGGTGATCTATTTCTATCCGAAGGATTTCACTTTCGTCTGCCCGACCGAGATCGCCGAATTCGGCCGTCTGGCAAAAGAATTTGAAGACCGCGACGCGGTCGTGCTCGGCGGTTCGTCGGACAATGAGTTCTGCAAGCTCGCCTGGCGGCGCGATCATCCCGATCTGAAGAGCCATCCGGCGTGGCAGTTCGCCGACACCACCGGTTCGCTGATCGACGGGCTCGGCATCCGCTCAGAAGCCGGCGTCGCGCTTCGCGCGACCTTCATCGTTGATCCGCACAACATCATCCAGCACGTTTACGTCAACAATCTCAGCGTCGGCCGCAACCCGCAGGATACGCTGCGCGTTCTCGACGCTCTGCAGACGGACGAGCTTTGCCCGTGCAACCGCCCCGTCGGCGGCGACACGCTCTAAAGACCATTCGTCATGACCGGGCGCGCCTCGCGCAATGCGGGTCGCGCCCTTTTTGCGACTGAACACAGGAGAGAGAAATGACCCTCGACACGCTGCGCGACTCCATCCCCGATTACGCGAAAGACATTCGCCTCAATCTCGGCACGCTCGCCGCAGAAACCGCGCTTTCAGACCAGCAGAAATACGGAACATTCCTCGCCAGCGCCTATGGCGCGCGCAACCGGGCCGTGATCGACGCCATCGCTCAGTGGACGGATGACAAGCTGTCGCCGGAAGCGAAAACGGCCGCAAAGGCCGCCGCCGCGATCATGGCGATGAACAACGTTTATTATCGCGCTACGCACCTGATGTCGGCGGAGGAATACCGGAAAATGCCGGCGAAACTGCGCATGAATGTCATCGGCGCGCCAGGCGTCGACAAGGTTGATTTTGAACTCTGGGCGCTCGCCGTATCGGCGATCAACGGCTGCGGCATGTGTCTCGACAGCCATGAAAAGGTCGTTCGCAAGGCCGGCCTTTCGGCCGAACAGGTCCAGACGACGCTTCGGATTGCAGCGGCGGTCGGCGCCGCGGCTGCGGTGATGGATGCGGAAGCCGCCTGAGCGGGGCGCTAAACAGCGACGCCTGCTTCCTTGAGGGCTTCAATAAGCGGCGCGACATACGGCTCGTAATGGCGCCGCCGGCCGGATGAATCCCGATAGAGCGGGCGGCGCACCTGCCAGTAGCTGGCGGTCTTGACCGTATTCTTCACCCGGTGGAACGCGAGGCAATCCTCGCTCCATGACAGGTCGAGAAACGCCAGAAGCGCTTCAAGATTCTTTCTCGGCTCAACAACGAAACCGTCATAGTCGAAATCGAAAATGTCCTTGGGATAAAGCGATTTCCAGTGCGCCATCATGCGGCGATATTCGCCGAAATAATGACCGGCGTCGGCGAGATCGCTCGCATAGCCGACAATCCCCTGATCGATATGCTGGAAGTAAACAGAAAGGCAGGTATCGACCGGATCGCGGACCGTGTGCACGATTTTCGCGTCGGGAAAGAGGCGCTTTATAAGGCCTATCCTTAGAAAATTGTCTGGCCGCTTGTCCGTGACGACGGCGCCTTTGCGCGCCGCATCCGGAAACAGGCGCACAATATCGGCGCGATATCGCGCCGCAAGGGCCTGCGCTTTCTCATAATTCAGCGTGCGGATGGATTGCGGATAGGGCGCGAGATCGACATCGGCGATGCGGTTGAGCAAATTGAGTTCGCCGCCGGCGATCACGTCCGGATGCGCCGCAAGCGCCTGCTCGACCAGCGTCGACCCGGACCGAAACATGCCGCAGATGAAAATCATGCGCGGAGGAATCGCACCCTTTCGCGTCGCCGGCGCGGCGTCGGAGAATGCGACGATGAGGCTGTCCGCCTCAGCGACAATCCGCCGTCGGTCATACGCGGGGCCAGCCTTGCGCACATGGCGGTTCGCCTCATGAAACGCATCGATCGCGCGATCATAGGCGCCGAGCGCATCAAAAGACCGGCCGAGCGCATAATTGAGATTGGCGCGCGTCTCGGCGCCCATCGCCGCCCGGCCCTTCGCGGCCGCTTCGATCGCGCGCAGGAGCGGATCGTCTAGCCGCGCTGGCGGTTGCAGTTGCGCGAGCCGGGCAAGCGCTTCAAGGCGGATATCCTGATAAGGCGCGGCGAAACCATCCGCAGGCGGCGAAATGGACTGATAGGCTTTGATCGCCTCGTCGCGCTCGCCTCGTTCCTCGAGCAGATTGCCGAGATTGAGGATCGCAGGCGCAAACGCAGGATTGAGGCGGATCGCCTCGCGAAGCTCCACCTCCGCGTCGGCTTCGCGCCTTAAATGGTCGGCGCAAATGACAGCCCTATTGAGGTGAACCTCTTCCGGCGCGTCGATCCCGCGCCTCAGAGCCTCGTCATAGGCGCCGAGCGCCTCGTCGAAACGGCCGAGCCGCCCCAACAGCAACCCCAGGTTGTACAAAATGTCCGGCTGATCGGGGTGATGCGCTAGAACCTCGCGATAGAGAGCGACGGCCTCGGCGCGACGTCCGGCCATCGCCAGCCCGTCGGCGCGCCTGAGGATTTCCATCGCGTCGGAAGCTTCCATTTTCGCTCCGCAGGAAGGTTTAAAGGGCGGTTTTCGGCCCAGGACCGACCATCTCGATCGACTTGCCTTATAAATCAAATAAAATCAATAGCTTATATCAAAGCCGCGCCTTTGCCGCCGCGCCATCGTCCGCCGGTCCCTCATCCGGCGCGCGTATCGCCGGATGAGGGACCCGAGGGAGGGCAGATCAGGCCTGCGTTACTCGCCGGACACACGAATTTTAACTGTGTTTTAAGGCCTGTGGCAGGAATTGCGACATTATCGCAACACCTCAGTCTCGATCCGATAAACCGGTCTCACCTTTCGTTGACGTGTGGCGGCCCGCAAAGTCAAAGTCCCGGCACGGACGGAGGGGCGGGCAACGTACCGCACGTGCGCCGTAATAAAATGTCGTTCCTCAAGGGGCGGCGAAAATCCAAAACTGGAGGTCTACCTTGTCACAACGTACATCCAGGTCAGCGCTTTTGGCGTCGACCATGCTGCTGGGCGTCGGCCTGCCTTCGCTGGCCGTCGCTCAGGAAGCCGATGACGAAATCGTCGTCACCGGCTCACGCATTCCTTCGGCCAACGCGGTTGCGGCCAGCCCGGTCACCACGATCGGCAACGTCGAATTCGACATCCGCGGCACAACGCGCGTCGAAGATCTCGTCAACACCCTGCCGCAGGCCTTCGCGGCCCAGGGCGCGAACACCTCGAACGGCGCCACCGGCACCGCTCAGGTCGACCTGCGCGGCCTCGGCGCCAACCGCACGCTCGTGCTGGTTGACGGCCGTCGCCTGCAATACGGCTCGGCGATTTCGTCGGCGCCTGACCTCAACCAGATTCCGGCGAACCTCGTCGAACGGGTTGAAGTCCTGACCGGCGGCGCCTCGGCCGTCTACGGTTCGGACGCCATCTCGGGCGTCGTCAACTTCATCATGATCAAGGACTTCGAAGGCGTCCGCCTTGACGCGCAGCTGTCCGCCTATCAGCACAACAACAACAACGAACTCGCGCAAAACGTGCTCGGCACGCGCAACATCACGCCGGCGGAAAGCGCTTTCGACGGTGAAGGTCAGGAAATCAACCTGATCGTCGGCGCCAACACCGAAGACGGCCGCGGCAACGTGACCGCCTATGCCGGCTACCGCAACAACGACGCCATCCTGCAGGGCGACCGCGACTATTCGCAGTGCGCTTTTGCCGGCGGTTCGTTCACGGCTGCGCGTCCCTTCGGCTTCGGCTGCGGCGGTTCGGGCACTTCGCCCGCCGGCACGTTTGCGACGCCGAACGGCACCTGGACGCTCGATGAAAACGGCCCGGGCAACACGTTCCGCCCCAGCGACGTGTTCGTCAACCCGACGTCGGCCGACGCCTACAACTTCGCGCCGTCGAACTTCTATCAGCGTCCGGACGAGCGTTATACGCTCGGCACGTTCGCGCATTACGAGGTCAACAAGAACCTCGACATCTACATGAACACGGCGTTCTACGACTATCGTTCGGACGCCCAGATCGCGTTCTCGGGCACGTTCTTCGTTCCGACCTCGATCAATTGCGACAACCCGTTCCTGAGCACCACGCCGGGCGCGGCGGTCGGCGGCGCAAGCCAGCTCGACATCATCTGCGGCAACGGCACCCCGGGTTCGGGCGTGACAACCGGCACGGCGACGCTGTATCCGGGCCGCCGCCTCGTCGAAGGCAATCCGCGGAACAACGCGATCCGCAACACGTCCTATCGCATCAATGCGGGCGTGCGCGGCGAAGTCGTGGAAGGCTGGTCCTACGACGCCTTCTTCCAGTATGCGACGACAATCGCGTCGAACCAGTACCAGAACGACGTGCAGGTCTCTCGCCTGCTGCGCGCTCTTGACGTCGTCGACGTCGGCGGCGTCCCGACCTGCCGCTCGGTCGTCAACGGCACAGACCCGCTCTGCGTCCCGCTGAATATTTTCCAAGCGGGCGGCGTCACGCCGGCGGCGGTTAGCTATGTGTCGGTTCCGTCTTTCCAGACCGGCGCAACGCGCCAGTATATGGGCCAGATCAACCTGACTGGCGATCTTGGCCAGTACGGCATGAAGTCGCCATGGGCTGAAGAGGGCATCGGCATCGCCGGCGGCATGGAATGGCGGAAGGACGCCCTCCAGTACGATCCGGACGGGCTCTTTACCTCTGGCGACCTTGCCGGACAGGGCGGGACCTCGCCGGCAGTCAACAACTCGATCGAAACCACCGACTTCTATGTCGAAACGCGCATCCCGCTGGTTTCGGGCATGGCTTTCGCCGAGCATTTCGATTTCCTCGGCGGCTATCGTCACTCGGACGTCTCCACGGCGGGTTCCTACTCGACCTGGAAACTTGCGGGCGACTGGCAGATGATCCCGGAAATCCGGGTTCGCGGCGGCTGGCAGCGCGCAGCGCGTGCGGCCAACGTCATCGAGTCGTTTGCCCCGCAGTCGACCGGTCTGACGACCCTTCCGTCGCTGGCGAACGGTCAGTCCGACCCCTGCGCCGGCGCGGTTCCGTTCGCTTCTGCGGCGGCGTGCGCCAACACTGGCGTTACGGCCGGCCAGTACGGCACGATCTCGTCTTCGCCGGCCGCGCAATACAACGCGGTCTTCGGCGGCAACCCGAACCTCGCGCCGGAAATCTCCGACACCTATACGATCGGCGTCGTCCTGACGCCGGGCGATTACGTGCCGGGCAATCTGATCGTCTCGGTCGATTATTTCGACATCACCGTTGACGGTTTCGTCGGCACGATCACGCCGAACACTGCGATGACGCAGTGCTTGGCGACGGGCGATCCGACGTTCTGCAGCGTCATCCAGCGCCAGCCGGGCAACGGCGCGCTCTGGTTGACCCCGGCAGGACGCTTCATCGCCACCAACGTGAACACGGGTTCGCTTGCGACGAGCGGTCTCGACTTCAACGCCAACTGGTCGTTCGACATGAACGAAGTCGGCCTCGGCAATGCCGGCGGTCTCGCCTTCGACTTCGTCGCGACCTACCTCCTCGACTACACGGTCGAAGAACTTCCGGGCCTCGGCACCTATACGTGCGACGGCATCTACGCCGGCTCGTGCGGCAGCCCCAGCCCGGCATGGCGTCACAAGCTGCGCACGACCTGGGAGACGCCGATGGGCATCGACGCCTCGGTCACCTGGCGCATGTTCTCGTCGGTTGACCAGTTCGGCGTCGCGACGCCTGACACCAGCGTCAACCTCAACCACACGCTCGGCAGCCGCCACTACATCGACCTTGCGGCCAGCTATAACGTGACCGAGAGTTGGAATGTCGGGATCGGCGTGAACAACCTGCTCGACAAGGATCCGCCGCTGACGACTCAGACGGCCGGCTTCTCGAACGGCAACACCTATCCGCAGACCTACGACGCGCAAGGGCGTTACCTGTTCCTGCGCACGACGATCGACTTCTAATCGTCGACTGCGACTTCAACTCTTGGCGGCGGGCCTCGGCCCGCCGCTTTTTTTTGCGCACCGTTCAGCCTATGGTCCGGCGTCTTATGGAGGTTGAATGATGCGTTTCGCCCTGCTGGCCGCCCTTGCATGCCTTTCCGCGCCGTCCGTCGCCCTTGCCCAAACCGGCGAGGAGGCCGTCGCCGACGTGCTCGCCTGCCAAGCGGTGAAAGGATCGAAGGCGCGCCTTCGCTGTTTCGAGGCGGCCTTGCCCGCGCTCAGCGACGCGCATCCGGGCGCCGTCGCGCTTGCGGCCGGACGCGCTGAGGCCGCCCGGGAAGCGGCGACAGAGCAGGCGAAAGAGGATTTCGGTCTCTTTCAACGGGAGGAAAAGACTGCATCGAATGAATTTGAACGAGACGCGTTCGGCGAGAATGATTTGCGGTCCGCTTCGCGCGACGAAGACGATGAAGTCAAAAGAGTCGAGGCCACAGCTGTTGAAGTCGGCAAGAACAATCGCGGCAAGATTTTCGTCGTGCTCGATAATGGCCAAGTCTGGCGTCAGGTGAACGGCGACAAAAGCACCCCGTACATTCCTAGAGACGCCGACGGCCTGCCGGTCGTCATCAAGAAAGGCCTGATGGGGAGCTATTTCATCAAGGTCGGCAAGGCGAAAGACGCCTTCAAGGCGGAACGCATCAAATAGCCGCGGCAGGAACCGAGTCAGCCGCGATCGTGAGACGGGTCGTGTCGCCGGAAAACGGCACAGTCCCGTGCCACATATAGCTTGGAAAGACCGCCATCACGCCTTTTTGCGGCCTGACGAAATGTTCAGGGGCGAGCGTTGGCGCCGTCGGCAGGCCGGGCTCGCCGAAAGTCAGCCAGCCGCTGCGGTCTTCAGCGTCTTTAGGCTCGGGAAACCGGAGATGGCTCGCCGATGAAAGCCAACCTTGCGGGTGAACGTGATTGACGTGATAGCCGCTTGACCGAAGTCGGATCGACCAGATGCTGAAAAGCCTGTAGCCGCCGCGATTTCGAATCCGCAAGGGATCAGCGCCCGTTCCAAGCCGTTCAATATACGACATGACCGGCCCGCGCACCGCTTCGCCGGCAGCTTTAAGGATGGGATCGTCAATCGCTGTGAGCGACGGCAGCTGGCTGCCGTGCCGCACCGATTGGCCGAACGGGTGGGTCTTGTACTGATGATGCCGGTCAAGCGCCTCGATAAGATCATCGACATAGGCTTCGGCTGATTTCCACCCTTTAGGGCAGGCGAGCGGAAATCCGGCGACGAAGCGATCGTAATCATAGGTCTGGAAATAGCGTTCGTCGCCGAGCAGCCGCCATGCGGTCGCCTGGAGGGCTATATAGCCCTGGTCGAGCGGAAATTCAGCGCGCAGCCGGCTGACGACACGGAGCGCCTCCAGGGGTTCGCCGACGGTCAGCAGCGCACGCACGAGAACGCGGCGAACATTGGCGTCACTCGGCAGCTTTTCGACCGCCGATCGCGCATGACGCAGGCCGGCGACAAACTCCCCGCACGCGATCGCGGCATTCGCCGTCGACATCTCGACTTGCGGATGACCGCCGCTCAATCTCAGCGCTTCCAGCATTTCTTCATATTCGCCGCGCGCATCGCCGCAATAGCCGCGCGTCTGCGCGCGCACCATATGCAACTCAACCGATTGCGGATTGGCGGCGATCGCCCGATCGAGAAATTGCAGCGCCGCCGAAAGGTCGCCTGTCGTCATCCAGATAAGCTGGGCGTATTCTTTCTGCGCTTCGAAATTCAGCGGCTGAAGTTCGATCGTCGCCAGAAACGCCTTCTTCGCTTCTTCAACCCGCTCTTCACTGACAAGCGCGCGCGCAAGGACAAGCCGCGTCTCCGCCGCGCGGATGCCGGCGTTGATCGCGCGCGTCGCCCAATCGATCGCCTCCTTGTTGCGGCCGGCGTCGCCGAGCGCGCCCGCGAGGTTGTGCATTACGACGGGATTGCCGGGCGCCATGTCCACAATCGCCCGAAACGCCGCGATCGCCTCATCGAAGCGACCGGCGAGTTTCAGCGCATTGGCCTGATTATTGAGTTCATTGAGGGAAGCCACGCAGCCTAACCTTCTTGTCCATCATCCGGTCTAGTCTAAGGTGCTCGTCCCGCAGCCGGAAAGCCCCGGCCTTTACGGAGGAATGCAACCGTGACGTATCGCGACATGTCCGTTTTGACCCAGGACAAATTGCGTCTCAACCTGCGCGTGACCGAGGGCGGCGACGGAACGCCGGTCCTGTGCATTCCCGGACTTACCCGGAACGCGTCAGATTTCGAGGATTTCGCGCCGCTCGCCGCTGCGACAGGACGCGACGTCTATGCGATTTCTCTGCGCGGGCGGGGCCTCTCCGACTATGACGCCAACTATCTGAATTACTTCCCGCCGACCTATGTCGGCGACGTTCTGACGGCGCTCGACCAGATCGGCCTTCAAAGGGCGATCTTCGTCGGCACCTCGCTCGGCGGCATCGTCACCATGCTGACGGCGGTGGAAGCGGCTGACCGGATCGCCGGCGCCGTCATCAACGATGTCGGCCCCGAATTCGCGCCGGAAGGGATCGCGCGGATCGCAGGGTATGTCGGCGCCCGATCGGCGAGCGACAGCGACGGCGCGATGACGCTCGCCGATGCGATCGCTCAGATCCGCGCCATCAATGAAGTCGCCTTTCCGGGCAAGAACGATGCGTTCTGGGAGACATTTGCGCAGCGCACGTTCGAACAACGCCCGGACGGCTCATGGAAGCTCGCCTATGATCCCAATATCGGCCGTGCGATCATTGAAGCCGGTCCTGCGCCCGATCTGTGGGCGCCGTTCGCCGCGACGCGCCCTTTTCCAATGCTCATCCTCCGCGGCGCCATCAGCGACCTGCTGACGCCGCCGATTATCGAAAAAATGCGCGCGGCGCGGCCCGGGTTTGACTATGCCGAGGTCGCCAATGTCGGACACGCGCCGACACTAACGGAACCGGACGCCTGGAACGCGATTTCAGCGTTCCTTGCAAAGGTCGATTAACCGTCAAAGGCGGTGAATGCCGCACTCGGTTTTCGAAAGGCCCCGCCAGCGACCGGCGCGAGCGTCATCGCCCGGCGCCGTCGGCGCCGTGCAGGGCCAGCAGCCGATCGATGAAAATCCGGTTTCGACGAGCGGGTGCGGCGGCAGCGCCTGCGCCGTCATATAGTCTTTGAGATCATCTGGCGACCAGCGTGCGAGCGGATTGATCTTGATGTGCGGTTCGGCCGCCTCGGCAATCGGCAGATGCGCGCGAAGATTGCCGTGCATGCGCTTTCGACCGGTGAACCACGCATCGAATTCCGCCAACGCCTTGCCGAGCGGACGAACTTTTCTGAGCGCGCAGCAGGCGTCGTTGTCGCGTTTCCAGAGATCGCCTTTCGGGTCTATCTCTGCGGTTTCATCCGCATCCGGAAATATGGATCTGACATTTGTCAGCTTGAGCGCGTGAACCAGTTCCTCGCGATAGGCGTGCGTCTGAACGAAGTGCTTGTTGGTGTCGATGAAAAGCACCGGCGTCGCCGGATCGACCGACGCGACGAGATGGAGCAGCGCCGCCGATTCAGCGCCGAACGATGAGACAAGCGCAATGCGGCCGACGAATTCGCCCAGCGCTCTTTCGACGATTTCCGGCGCCGTCAATGATCCGGCTTCAGCGTCTAGGATCGCCGCCCTCTCCTCAAGAGAGGTCGGCGCATAGACGGCGCCCGGCAATTTGAGAACGGCGGCGGTCATGGCTACGTCAGGCCGCTGCGCGCTTCGCCGCGCGCTGATCGCGTATCGGAACGGCGCCGTCGCTCGCCGGCTGATAATAGGCTGAGTAAGCGCCAAGCGCCCGCTTGAAGCCGTCCGCATCGCCGCCGCCGATTTCGAGCGCGGTGAAGCCTGCACGAACCATGAAAAGCGCCTGATCGCAAAGGACGGCGCCGCGGGCGCGGATTTCTCCTTTGTAGCCGAGACGCTCGCGCAGGATGCGCGCCTGGCTGTAGGCGCGCCCATCCTGGAACGTCGGAAATTCAAGGATGGTCGCATCAAACCGCGTGATGATCTCGGCGATTTCTTCAACGTCCTCAGTATTCGGTAGGGACAATTCAAAACGGCCCGCTTCCGGGCGAACGCCGTCGCGCCATGCCGCCAGCGTAATCTCCTGTCCGACGGGGCGTGTTTCAACCGTGATGAAACCGTCCTTAATGCGAAGCGTCGCCATAAAGCACCTCCTTGAAGGGATCCGCGCCGAGCCGGCGATAGGCGTCGAGGAACCGTTCGCCCGGCATGCGGCTGTGTTTATAAAAATCGACAAGGCGTTCGACAGCATCGACAACCTCGCCGGAGGAAAAGCCGCGGCCCGTTATGGCGCCGATGCTGGCGTCTTCCGCGCCAGATCCGCCGAGCGTGATCTGGTAAAATTCTTCGCCTTTCTTATCGACGCCCAGAATGCCGATATGACCGACGTGATGGTGGCCGCAGGCGTTGATGCAGCCGGAAATCTTGATCTTGAGCTCGCCGATATCGGCGGCCGCGAGCGGGTCGGCGAAGCGTTCGGCGATGCGCGCGGCAATCGGAATGGAGCGGGTGTTTGCA
>JAGRED010000199.1 GCA_020446725.1 Parvularculaceae bacterium
ACGACGCGCAAGGCTCGCCCTATTACTCTTCCGCGCGCGGCTGGGACGACGGCGTCATCGATCCGGCGCAGACGCGCGATGTTCTGGGACTTTGCATTTCAGCGAGCTTGAACGCGCCGGTGGAAACCACCAAATTTGGAGTATTCAGAATGTAGGGGAGGTGTTGATGAACAAGTTTCTGCTTGGCTTTTTTACCTGGTTTCCGATCGCATATATCTTGCCGATCGGACTCACCAAATTCGGGCCGAGCTGGCTCAATCCACCGCCCGGCTATCTTGTCGGCGCTATCGCCTTCGGCCTGTGGATGGGATTTTGTTATTCGTATTTGTCCGTCCGCGGAAAACACCTCAAATCAGAATTTGAAGAAAGCGAAAAATGACGTACCAGCACCTCACCGTTGAAACCGATCCTCGCGGCGTCGCGCGCGTGACGCTCAATCGTCCGGAAGTGAAGAACGCGTTCAACGAACAGCTGATCGCCGACATCACCGCCGCGATGAACGCGCTGTCGAAGGACGACAATGCGCGCATTGTCGTGCTCCAGGGGGCAGGGGACGCTTTTTCCGCCGGCGCCGATCTTTCATGGATGAAGCGCGCCTCGAATTTTTCGGCGGAGGAAAATCTCGGCGACGCGCGACGTCTCGCCGCCATGCTGAATTCGATTTACACCTGCGAGAAGCCCGTCGTCGCGCTCATCCACGGGCCCTGCATGGGCGGCGGAACGGGCCTTGCGTCGGCCTGCGACATCGTCATCGCATCGGACGACGCGTTCTTCGCGCTGTCGGAAGTTCGCCTCGGCATTATTCCGGCGGTCATTTCGCCCTTCGTTCTTCACGCAATCGGCGCGCGCCAGGCGCGGCGCTTTTTCCTGACCGGTGAGCGCTTCGACGCCGCGAAGGCGAAAGAGATCGGCCTCGCGCATATGGTCTGCCTCAAGGTTCAGATGGAGGAGACGCTGGACGGCGTCGTCAAAAACCTTCTCGCCTGCGGACCCGCCGCACAGGGCGAAGCGAAGAAACTCATCCGCATCGTCGCGGGACGCCCCGTCGACGATGCTGTGATGGAAGAAACCGCCGGCATCATCGCGCGCGTCAGATCAACGCCGGAAGGCAAGGAAGGCGTCACGGCGTTCCTGGAAAAGCGCAAGGCGAACTGGATCAGGAAGGCGGAGTGATGAAGCTCACCATCCGCGAAGCGACGGACGAAGACCGGCCGGCGATCCTGAAGATCGTCGAGGCGGCGTTCGCGCAGGCGGATGAAGCGGCGATCGTCAAAAAGCTCTGGGAGGGCGATGCGGTTTCGCTTGACCTCGTCGCGGAAGTGGACGGCGAGATCGTCGGCCATTGCGCCTTCTCGCCGGTGACGGCGGACCCGGCGCTAGGCGGCGCTGCGCTCGGCATGGCGCCGGTTTCCGTTTTTCCGGCGCATCAGAACACGGGCATCGGCTCGGCGATGATCGAAACCGGCATCGATTATTGCCGCACGCGCGGCGCGAGCCTCCTCGTCGTTCTCGGCGAGCCTTCCTATTATTCCCGTTTCGGGTTCGAGCCCGCGTCGCGCAGGAATATGCGCTGGGACGCGATGGACACAGGCGACGCCTTCCAGCTCATCGACTTCGCGGCGCTGACCGCAACGCCGCAACGAACGATCCGCTATCACGACGCCTTTTACGGATAAAAGCCATGTTCAAGAAAATCCTCATCGCCAATCGCGGCGAGATCGCCGTCCGGGTCGCCAGAACCGCGCGGCGGCTCGGCATTGAAACCGTCGCTGTCTATTCTGACGCCGACGCGAATGCGCCGCATGTGAAAGCCTGCGATGAGGCGATTCATATCGGTGGCGCGGCGCCCTCAGAAAGCTATCTGAAAATCGAGAAAATCATCGACGCGGCGAAGAAGACGGGCGCCGACGCCGTTCACCCCGGCTACGGTTTTCTTTCAGAAAACGAAAAATTCGCCGATGCGCTCGATGCGGCCGGCGTCGTCTTCATCGGCCCGACGGCGAAGACAATTCGCGCCATGGGATCGAAATCCGCCGCAAAAGACCTGATGGAAAAAGCCGGCGTGCCGACAACGCCCGGCTATCAGGGCGAGGACCAGAGCTACGAGACCTTCAAACGCGAGTGCGCGCGGATTGGGTATCCGGTCCTTTTGAAAGCGACGGCGGGCGGCGGCGGCAAAGGCATGAAGGTCGTCGAGAAGGAGGCCGACCTCGCCGACCAGCTCAGCTCCGCGCAGCGCGAGGGAAAAAACTCCTTCGGCGACGATCGCGTGCTCGTTGAAAAATACATCCCGCGCGCGCGGCACCTTGAAGTGCAGATCGTCGGCGACGGAAAAGGAAACGTCGTTCATTTCTTCGAGCGCGACTGCTCGGTGCAGCGCCGCCACCAGAAAATCATCGAGGAAGCGCCCGCCCCGCGCCTTCCCGCCGCCGTGCGCGCGCGCCTGCATGAAATCGGCGTCAACGCCGGCAGGGCGGTCGACTATCGCGGCGCCGGCACGGTCGAATGCCTCTATGACCCTGGATCGGGGTCCGGGGCAGGCGGCGGCGTTTATTTCATGGAGATGAACACGCGCCTGCAGGTTGAGCATCCGGTGTCGGAAGAAATCACCGGCGTCGATCTCGTCGAATGGCAATTGCGCGTCGCGGCGGGCGAAGGCCTGCCGAATAAACAGGATGAAATCCGCGAAAACGGATGGGCGTTCGAGGCGCGCCTTTACGCCGAAAACCCCGACAACAACTTCTCGCCGTCGATCGGCAGGCTGACGACCTTGCGCCTGCCCGAAAGCAGCGCGCGCATCGATTCAGGCGTTGAAGAAGGCCAGACCATCACGCCCTTTTATGACCCGATGATCGCCAAGATCATTGCGCATGGAAATACGCGGGAAGAAGCGCTGGCGCGCCTGCGCGCGGCGTTGCGCGAGACGCGCGTCGCCGGCCTTGAAACCAATGCGCGCTTTCTCTATCGCCTCGCCGCCGATGCGGATTTCGCCGCGGGCGATGTTTCAACGCGCTATATCGACGAACACGCCGAAACGCTTTTTGCGCCCGCCAATCTTGGCGAGCGCGCGATCGCAGCGGCGCTATTCAAGCGTCAGCTCGATATTGCGGCCGGCGCAGGCGCAGACCCGTGGGAGACGCTTTCCGGCTTTCGTCTCAACAAGCCCGCGAAATCCGTCGCCTGGATTGCGCATGACGGTGCTCCGGCGATTGCGCGCATCACGGACGCCGCGTCCGGTTTCGACGTTGAAATCGACCCGAACGCTTCTGCAGCCGGACGCCGAAACGGCGATGAAAGCAGGGACCCGGTCCGTTTTTCCTTTTCGGGCGAAAAGGCGGCGGGCGATTTCCGCCTCACCATGAACGGCGAAACCTTCAAGGCGAGCGTCGTCGATCACAATGCGGCGAAACGCATTTTCATCGGCGCGGAGAATGTCGACATTGAGCATCCGGACGTTTTGTCCGGCGCGCTCGGCGGGCATTCGGCGGAAGGATCGCTGAACGCGCCGATGCCGGGCGTCGTGACGCTCCTGAAGGCGAAGACCGGCGACAAGGTTGAAGCCGGCGCCGTCCTGATGGTGATGGAAGCGATGAAGATGGAGCACGCGATCAAGGCGCCGCATGACGGCGTCATCAAAGCCTTCCGCTTCAAGGCGGGCGATCAGGTGAAAGACGGCGATCTGCTGGTGGAGTTTGAGGAAAACGAATAGTCAAAAAAAGGACAATTCTCGTGGATTCATTCAATGACGTATTAGATGCTATCCAGTCATACGAAGAAGAGTATGGACGAGTTGTTGATCAAGGTCCGACCGAACTAACGTCTATCCGAGCGCTTTATGCCGAAAATAAACCCTTTCCTTTGGCAAATACCCAAGGCGTTTATCTTATATTCGGCGACAGGCGTCAGCTTTTGTACATTGGCAAGGCGAGTGGTCGGCGCTTTATTGGAAATCGCCTCTATAGCTGGTTTGGAGGTAAGGAATATTGCCTTGCCGGAAATTGGCGGGAAGAACCGATGTTTATATCATGCATTTCGACCAAAAACGTCTGGGAACCAAGTTCCCTTGAAGAATACCTCATCATCAAGCTTAAGCCATCTGAGAACATCGTGGGACGATCATAGTGAGCGACGCGATCCAAATCGTCGAAGTCGGCCCGCGCGACGGTTTGCAGAACGAAAAGCAGACCGTCAGCGTCGAAGCGAAGATCGAACTTGTCGAACGGCTCGCCGCCGCCGGCCATAAAACCGTCGAGGCCGGCGCTTTCGTCAGTCCGAAATGGGTGCCGCAAATGGCCGCGTCTGACGAGGTGATGGCGCAGATCAGACGCCTCGCCGGCGTTTCCTATCCCGTGCTGACGCCGAACATGAAAGGCTATGAAGGCGCGCGCGCGGGAAAGGCAGATACGGTCGCCGTCTTCGGCGCAGCGTCTGAAAGCTTTTCCCAGAAGAACATCAACTGTTCGATCGCGGAAAGCCTTGAGAGATTCAAGCCTGTGATCGAGGCCGCGAAGGCGGACGG